>CAZEYY010000106.1:0-2967 GCA_964516485.1 uncultured Rikenellaceae bacterium | reverse complement strand
TCTGAAACATATTTTCTTTATGCTCCGCTTGCTCACAGGCTGGGATTTTATAATATTAAATCCGAACTGGAAGATCTTGCGGTTAAATATCTTGAACCAGAGCTATATACCAGCATTGAGTGTAAACTGAAACAAACAACAGCATCCCGTAACAAACTTATCCGTGATTTTTCGACACCACTTAAGTTGAACCTGGAGAAGCTTGGATTGAAATTTACGATTAAAAGTCGTACAAAATCTATCCATTCCATAATGCTGAAGATGAAAAAGCAGGGTGTGGAATTTGAAGAAGTCTATGATCTTTTTGCTGTAAGAATTATTATTGACAGCGAAGTACAAAATGAGAAATCAGACTGCTGGAGGGCATATTCATTGGTTACAGACCTCTACCAGCCAAATCCAAGCCGTTTACGTGACTGGATATCTGTCCCAAAATCAAATGGTTATGAGTCACTTCATACAACAGTTGTCGGGCCACGCGGTAAATGGGTCGAGGTTCAGATCCGTTCCTCGAGGATGGATGAAATTGCTGAGAAAGGCCTGGCTGCACACTTTAAATATAAGGGAATTAAAGGAGAAGGAGGACTTGACACATGGCTTGCCAGAATGAGGGATATCCTCGAATCGCCTGAAAAAGAGGAAAATGCCTTTATTGACCAGGTAAAATCGGGTTTGTATACTGACGAAGTCTTTGTTTTCACTCCGAAGGGCGATCTGCGGCAACTGCCTGCAGGAGCAACTGTGCTTGATTTTGCATTCGATATACATACTGCTGTGGGATCATCATGTGTGGGAGGAAAAGTAAATGGAAAGAATGTGACAATCAGGTACGTTCTTCAGAACGGAGATCATGTAGCGATTATAAGGTCGAAGAACCAGAAACCAAAGCAGGACTGGCTTTCATTTGTCGTCACAAATAAGGCCAAGACAAAGATTAAACAGGTTCTGAATGAAGAGAGAACAAAAGCAGCTGCAGAAGGCAAGGAGATACTGATGCGCCGAATGAAAAACTGGAAGATAACATATAATGACACCGTTATCCAGACCCTGCTTAATCATTACGATCTTAAATATGCTATGGATCTTTACTTTCTTATAGCTAATGAAAAAATTGAGCTGCTTGAGATTAAGGAACTCCTGCTGAAAGGTAGTCGGGATGAAGAGGCAGATCTGCCAGTAAATACTCCTGATGCAAAGGAAATCAAGGAGTTACAGCCTTCGCAATTTTCTGATTACCTTATTATTCAGGACAAGGTTGAAGGTCTTGATTACAGGATGTCAAAGTGCTGCAATCCTGTCTTCGGCGATTCAATATTTGGTTTTGTGACGATCTCTGAAGGTATTAAGATTCACAGAACAAGTTGTCCCAATGCCCAGAACATGATGGCCCGCTATCCTTACCGCCTTATTGCCGCCCGCTGGTCGCGATCATCAAATATGCCTTCCTTTATTGCAACTGTAAAAATCTCAGGTGTCGAAGATATTGGCATAGTAAACAAGATTGCTGACGTGATCTCAGAAGAGAAGGCTGTGATGCGCAGTTTCAACTATAATATGAATGAAGGATTATTTGAAGGGACGCTTTATATTATGGTGCCTAACAACAATATATTACAGCTGATTATAAGAAGAATTAAATCAATAAAAGGAATACTTAAAGCCAGCAGGGCCGACAGCTGATTCCTGACTGTTCAGTATCTGCTGTCAGCCTTCACAGGAAGTCTTGCCATCTTTTCAACCTCAAGAGAGGGAAATCCGAATTCTTCAACAATCTTTCCCAGCATCAGATAGGTTCCGCTTCCCCTGAAGGGCCATTTTTTAAGAGAATCAGAGAAATGTACGGTGTCGAAGAAACTTCCGGTGTAATCGATGAAACAGCCAAAATTCATCCAGTCGTTTTTTACAGTCTTTATGTGCTTTACAGTTACCAGGTGACCAACCATTCTTACTTTCCGGCCTACATTATTAATCATATCCTCCGCCATTATTTCACCGCGGAATGAGGTCTCAAGCATGTCGAACCAGCTTACTGTAACAGGGAAACCGAACAGTTCTATTTCATCATAGACATCCTCAATCCGGTTCTGCACAAGTTCAGGCAGGGAGAAGTTCCTGACGGGAGGGGAGAATAAGTGGCGTGTACCTTCACTTTTGCTTTTATTTATCATCATGTGGGCTTCCCATAACAAAACCGATTTTTTCCTGCCTGTAAATCTGAATGCTCCGGCCTTAATCAGAAGAATGACCTGTTCAAGACCGGGAGCTGTCCTTGCAACAAAATCGTTAAGGTCAGCATACGGACCTCCCTCATTGCGGATAGTTTCAATAGACTGGGCAAGATTGTATTCAAGATTCATTATATGAATGAAGCCTATGTAAATATCAGTTTTACAGATAGTTGTTTTGTAGTTGCTGTGGTTTATACATGGCAGCTCTATATTTGCTCCAAACCTTCTCGCTTCATGAACATATACCCAGGTACGGTAAAAACCTCCGAAATTATTGATAACAGCTACCATGAATTCGAGTGGAAAATGAGCCTTGAGATACAGGCTCTGAAAGCTCTCCACAGCGTAGGAAGCAGAATGCGCCTTTGAAAAAGAATAGCCGGCAAAGGATTCAATCTGGCGCCAGACCTCTTTTGTTACTTCTTCGCTGTAGCCTCTGCTGCGGCAGTTGGCAAAAAATCTTTCGACAATACGCTGCATTTCCTGCTTTGACCTGTATTTGCCACTCATTGCGCGACGCAGGGTATCGGCATCTGCCAGGTCGAGACCTGCAAAATGGTGGCAGACCTTCAGAACATCTTCCTGGTACACCATTACTCCGTATGTTTCTGCCAGTTGTTCTTTCATTACGGGGTGTATATACTCAAACTTGTCGGGATTATGAAAGCGGTAAATGTATTGTTTCATCATTCCAGAACGGGCAACTCCGGGCCTGATCACTGAGCTGGCTGCCACAAGC
>CAZEYY010000105.1:0-13198 GCA_964516485.1 uncultured Rikenellaceae bacterium | reverse complement strand
CTCTCTAATCTCTGTGTAACTCTGTGCTCCTCTGTTCAACTCTGTGTAACTCTGTACAAGTTCCAATTATGTTTATTGGAATATTTTCCCTTCCGCCTTTCGCCCTTCCGCCCTTCAGCCTTTCTGCCTTCCCCAAAACAAAAACCCCTCCCCGCCATAAGACGGAAAGGGGTTCTGTATATCAGGTAAATTAACTGCTAATAGAACTTATATCTCTTGTCTACTATATCTGCACCCTTGCGCAAAGCTTCATAAGCTTCATAGCTTCCTCTCATCTGGTAGGTACTTGCAAGTCTTTTCTGTATTGTCTTGATGTCTTCAGCCTGGGCTGATGAAGAATTATTGACAGTCAGAAGAAATACTCCGTTGGTTCCTTTTACTGGACCAGATATAACACCCTGAGCCGATACTGAAGAAGCTGCCGCAAGAGCAGGTTCAGTACCAAGACCAGGAACTGAGTATGATCTGAAGTTAACCTGAGCCGCATCCTGAACTGTAAGTCCCATTGCGGAAGCAACAGCATCAAGTGATTTGCCGGCACCTGAATTTTTTCTGAATTCTTCGGAGATTACCTCTGCTTTTTTGTCCTTAAGCAGGGCAAACCTTACATCAGCTTCAACATCTTTTAGGTCGGCATATCCGTCTTCCTGTATTTTTGTACAATATGCAACAACATACTTGTCACCAATCTCAAATACTGCCTGCTGGTTATTGTCAAGAATAATGCTGCCGTTTTCTGCATTGAAAAGCGACATTATGAGATAGCGTGGATTCTCGAGTCCCGGAAGTGTCTTCTGCTGGGGAATTACATTGTTGGCAACCCTCTTGTTGAGTTTATTCTCGGCAACTGCCTTATTGAATTTTTCATAGGTGTTATTTGTTCCGGCAAACTGGCTTGCTTCACTGTAGATCCTCTGATTGGTCTGTGAACCTGGGATTATTTTTCTGTCTATATAACCGATATTGTATTTTTTCGAGGTCTTCGACTGGGCAAGAATTTCGATAATATGAACACCGAAAGTTGTTTCTGCAGTTTTAATATCTCCTTTTTTTCCTGAAAAACAGGCATTGTTGAAAGGAACAACCATTCTGCCTTCAGTAAACCATCCAAGGTCGCCGCCTATCTGTGCAGAACCCTGGTCGTCAGAAACAGATTTTGCAAGATCTTCAAATTTAGCACTGCCCTTTTTTAAAACAGTAAGAAGGCTGTCGGCTATCTTCCTCGACTCTTCAAGTGTCCGTGTAGTTCCTGCTGATATTAAAATATGACGTGCGTGGACTGAATCAGGCCTTTGTTCTGCAGCAAGCAGTCTGGCAAGCTTATATGAATCATTTTCAATATATGGTCCGTAAATGCTGTTCATATCTTCTTTTTTTACAAAATCCCTGAGAGATTCAGAAACATTCTCAATTGGATAGAAAAATCCAATATGACGTGAATCAGCAGTAAGGTTAATAAAATCAACAGGATCAGCAGCTGTCCTGAATTCTTCCTTTACTTTGTTAATCCAGTCTTCAGTCTGCTTCAAATCTTCAGGAGATGGAACAACATCAAAGGCAATATATTCAATGTCCCTGACTGCACTTCTTTTATAGCTCTCCCTGTTTTTTTCAAAGTATGCAGTAATTTCACTCTCAGTTATTGTTACAGATGAATCAGGAATTGTATTGTAATTCTTCATTATATAGCTGAAATCAACTGTCTTCTCCGAAAGTGTTTTGTCAAATTCAGCCTGTTTTGATGTAACATAAAGTCCTTTTGACACAAAAGTGTTGTATTTGGAATTCATTCTTTCATTTACAATCTCATCTTCAAAGAAGAGCCAGTATTTTTTGGCTGTTTCATCAACTTCAGTCTGCTTCAGGAAATTAACCATGAATGATTTGTTGAACATGCCTGTCTGCTGGTCGGTGAACAGCTGCTGCACTATCATGTGCGGATTGTTTCCGAAAACAAGTTCATCGAGTTCTTCGGTGCTGACACCAATACCAAGTTTTGAATACTGTCTGTCAAGGATTGTCTCCCTGACCATCTGCTGCCACATCTGTTCGCGAACCTGTTCTGTTGTGTTTTCATCAAGGTCCCTGCCTGAAAGTTTATAAATCTCATACAGATTCTGCAGCCTCTGTTCATAGTCCTGATATGAAACAGATTCATCACCGATTGTGCCTAATTCATAATATTCCTTTTGTCTCAGTCTCTGGCCTCTTCCGTTTCCGAAAAAGTCGCTGACTACGAAAATAAACAAAGAGACTCCGATCACAACAGCCACAAGCACACCGGCTTTCTCACGCAAAAATTGAAGTGTTGACATGTAATATATCCTTAATTGATTACTGAAATTATACCTTTAAAAATACAGGCGACAAATATAAGAAAATTTCCGTAGCAAATACCTGTTTAAATGCGGGTTGAAGAAAAGTCGTTTTTCTTACGTATTACGAAAAGATTTACCATATATTATAAAAGTAAAGAAAAAGTGAGTAGAGGGGGGTAAAAAAGGGGGTCTGTAGAGAAAAAAGTGTAAAATATATGAAAATAAGATAAAAATATAGGGGGTTATATCAAAAATAGTATATCTTTGAAGCATTAAACCTAATAAATGATAAAAAAATGGCGGAACTCAGATTTAGTGCATTAAGGGAAGTAATCAACAGGGAGCCTGTTGCAGTTAAAGTCCCTTCTCCTGTAATTTCCGATTATTTCGGAGAGAATGTTTTTGACCTGCCGAAAATGGAGCATTACCTGTCCAATGAGGCTTATAAAGTAATAAAGAAAGTAATTAATGAAGGCAAATCACTCACCAGGCAGGAGGCAGAGCTGGCAGCCACAGGCATCAAAGCCTGGGCAATTGAAAAAGGCGCTACTCACTACACACACTGGTTCCATCCTCTTACTGACGGAACGGCAGAAAAACATGACGGCTTTCTTGAAATAGGTGATTATAACAGGGTGGTAGAGAAATTCTCCGGAGCAGTTCTTGTTCAGTCAGAACCTGATGCATCAAGTTTCCCGAGCGGTGGAATAAGAAATACCTTTGAGGCAAGGGGATATACGGCCTGGGATGTTTCGTCACCTGTTTTTATAGTCGGCACAACTCTTTGTATTCCGACAATTTTTGTGTCATACACCGGTGAAGCCCTTGATTACAAGGCTCCTCTGCTTAAAACCTTAACTGAACTCGACAAAGCTGCAGTTGATGTATGCCAGTACTTTGACAAGGATGTTAACAAGGTATATTCCACACTTGGAATAGAACAGGAATATTTCCTTATTGATGAAGCATTGTACTATGCACGTCCCGACCTTGTCCTGGCCGACAGAACAATGATGGGGCACCAGTCATCCAAGGATCAGCAGCTTTCCGACCATTATTTCGGTTCAATACCTGAAAGAGTTATGAGTTTCATGGAAGACTTCGAATGTGAATCGTATAAGCTCGGCATCCCTGTTAAAACACGCCATAACGAGGTTGCACCAAACCAGTTTGAGTGTGCACCTGTGTTTGAGGAAGTCAACATTGCAGTCGACCACAACCAGCTCCTCATGGATATAATGAAAAGAGTTGCCCGCAAGCATAAGTTCAGGGTATTGTTTCATGAAAAACCATTTGCCGGCATTAATGGTTCAGGAAAGCATAATAACTGGTCAATGGCTACAAACACCGGAGTAAACCTGCTTTCTCCCGGTAAAAATCCAAAAACAAACCTGCAGTTCCTGACCTTCCTTGTGAATGTCATTAAGGCAGTAAATGAGAACAATGACCTTCTCAGGGCTTCTGTAATGAATGAATCAAACTCTTACCGTCTTGGCGGACATGAGGCTCCTCCAGCTATAATTTCAGTGTTTTTAGGGTCGTACCTGAATGAAATGCTTAACAATATTGCCCACAAGGTTACTGACAGGAAGATGACCCCCGCTCAGAAAACCGAATTAAAACTCGGTATAGGAAAAATACCTGAAATACTTCTCGACAATACTGACAGGAACAGAACATCTCCATTTGCTTTTACAGGCAACAGGTTTGAATTCAGGGCTGTGGGATCATCAGCAAACTGCAGCGGAGCAATGATAGTGTTAAATGCTGCTGTTGCTTCATCTCTTCGTCAGTTTAAAAAAGATGTTGATGTCATAATTAGCAAGGGAAGAAACAAGGATGAGGCTATCTTCCAGGTTCTTAAGAAATATATTCTCGAGTCAGGCAGGATTTTGTTCGAGGGCGATGGTTACAGCAAGGAATGGCATGCAGAAGCCGCCAAAAGAGGATTGTGCAATATAAAAAGCGTGCCTGAATCAATAGGCCGTTACCTTACTCCGGGTTCAAGAAAGGTACTTGTTTCTTCAGGGATACTGACCGACAAGGAGCTTGAAAGCCGCGTTGAAGTGGAATATGAGAAATTCACAAAGAAGGTTCAGATTGAAGCACGTGTTCTAGGCGATCTTGCTATCAACCATATTGTGCCAACAGGCATTACTTACATGACAACTCTTATTGAGAATGTAAAAGGTTTGAAGGAAGTCTTCAGTGATATTGAATTTGAGCGTCTGGCCGGAGCCAGAAAGGAAATGATTGTAACAATCTCCGATCATATTTCAAGTATAAAACGACTTGTAAATGATATGATTGAAGAACGCAAGAAGGCAAACGTGATAGAAGACTCATACAAAAAAGCACTGGCATACGAGAACAAGGTTAAGCCTTACCTCGATGAGATCCGCTATCATATAGATAAGCTTGAGCTTATAGTTGATAATGAAATTTGGCCTCTTCCTAAATACAGGGAGCTTCTTTTCACAAGATAAAAGCCTGGGTTTTTGTTCATGGTTAAAGGGGAGGACTTCGTCGCGGAGTCCTCTCTTTTTATAATAAATGCTTCATGGCATCGTTTTATACTATCCCGGCAAATATTAAAATGATTACTTTTATGGTCTGTTTAATTAGAATTCTATGAAGCAAAACATAATACTTTTTATTGTCTGCATGATCCTTATCCCGAACCTTTCTGCTCAGAAAAGGAAGATCGAGAGGGCTTATGAAACTTATTACGCCGGCGAGTATTATGAAGCAACAGATCAGTTCAAGGATGCGTATTCAAAGACATCCAAATCAGATAAAAATACACGCACCGAGCTTGTATTCATGATAGGTGAGTGCTACAGGCTTATAAATGATCCGAAGAATGCAGAGACCTGGTATAAACTAGCTGTAAAATCCTCTGTATCAAAGCCTGACGCTCAGTACTGGCTTGCCGAATCTGTAAAGAAGAATGGAAAATACCAGGCCGCAATTGACGAATTCCGGAAGTACAAGCAGATAGCTCCTTCTGATGCCAGGGCAGACCAGCAGATAAGAGCCTGTGAACTCGCCCTTGAATGGAGCCGTAATCCTGAAGCTTACAAGGTCGATGATCTGAAGGATTTAAATTCAAAGGAATCCGATTTCAGCCCTGCTTACGGACGCGACGATTTCAGCCTTATATATTTTACATCCTCACGCGATGATGCCGCCGGAAGCAAGACTCACGGAGCTACCGGGCAAAGCTATACTGATATTTTTGAAAGCCGGATAGATAAAAAATCGAAATGGAGCACTCCTGTCCCTGTTGAAGGTCTTAACAGTGAATTTGAGGATGGCACACCGATCTTTTCCGCCGATTTCAGGGAAATGTTCTTTACTCGTTGTGAAGCCGGCAAAAGAGAAAAGAAAGGCTGTGTTATAATGCATTCAACACGCTCGGGTGATTCCTGGAGCGAAGCTAAAAATGCAAAGATACTTCCTGATTCGCTTGTAGCCGCTCATCCGGCACTTTCGAACGATGGTACAACACTGTATTTTGTATCCGACATAACCGGAGGCTTTGGAAAAAAGGATATATGGATGACAACAAGGACAGCCGGAGGCGATGTATGGTCAAAGCCGGTGAACCTGGGACCGGATATAAACACACCCGGCGATGAACTGTTCCCTTATGTCAGAAATGACGGGGCTCTGTATTTTTCTTCTGATGGTCATATCGGCATGGGCGGACTCGACATCTTCAGGGCAGTGGCCCAGCCTGACGGCAGCTGGTTGGTGAATAATATGAAACCACCGATTAACAGCAGTGCAGATGATTTCGGGATCATCTTTGAAAATGATTCCGAAAAAGGAATATTCGCTTCAACCCGCAAGGGAAAAGGGAATGATGACCTGTATGCCTTTGAACTGCCTCCGTTGAAATTCAGTGTTACGGGACTTGTTAAGGATGAAAAGACAGGCGCAGCTATTCCTTCCTCAGTGGTTCAGCTTATTGCAAGCGATGGTTCTAACCTGCAGGCAGAAACAGGTAATGGAGGCGATTTCAAATTCTCCCTTAAACAGGATGTCGACTATATCTTCCTTGCATCCAAAAAAGGCTACCTGAACGGCAAGGAGAAGGAAACAACAAAGGGACAGGACAAGAGCCGTGACTTCATGGTTACAATACTTCTGACAGCAATAGATAAACCTATTGAACTGCCCAATATCCTGTATGATTTCGGAAAATGGGACCTCAGGCCTGAATCAATGGTCTCTCTTGATAAACTTGTTGAGACTCTGCTTGATAATCCTAATGTTACAATTGAGCTGATGTCGCACACCGACTCGCGTGATACAGAGGAATATAACCAGGATCTGTCACAGAAAAGGGCTCAGGTTGTTGTTCAGTACCTTATAGATAAAGGTATAGAGCCTGAACGTTTATCGGCAAAAGGTTATGGCGAGTCAACTCCAAAAACAGTTGATGCAACTATAATTGCACAGAATCCGTTCCTGAAAACCGGAAGCGTTCTTACTGAACAGTATATCAACACACTGACTAGTGACGAACAAAAGGAAATTGCACACCAGATAAACAGGCGTACAGAATTCAGAGTGCTCAGGACCGATTATGAAGCACCAAAGAAATAATTACCGGCAACCGGCTACCGGCTACCGGCACCCGTAAAAAGGCATGAGGTGGATTAAAAATTAGTTTTATGAGATACAGGCTTTTATTTGCTGTGGTACTGGCGGTATTTACATTTATACCCGGGAATTCAGCTTCAACCGCCGGAACAATACGTATACTTGTTGTAACAGGAGGACATGATTACAACAAGGAGGAATTCAATAAGATGCTCGAAAGTATAGGCCCTCGTATTACGTATTCGGTTTCTGAGTTTCCTGCTGCCTTTGATATGTTCCTGCCCGAAAACCGGGGGAAATACGATGTTCTTGTCTTTTATCACATGTGGCAGAAAATAACTCCTGACCAGGCTGCGATCTTTTCAGATTGCATTGGCAGCGGGAAGCCACTTGTCGCCCTGCATCACAGTATTTGTGCATTTGACGACTGGCCTGAATACTTCAGCATAACAGGAGGTAAATATTTTCACAAATCCACAGTTGTGAACGGTAAGGAATATATGCCCTGTACCTATCAGCACGACCTGCATTTTAAAGTCAGTATTGCAGACAAAAAGGATCCTGTTACCCGTGGCATAAAGGATTTTGAGGTATTTGATGAGGCATATAAAGGATACTATGTTGAGCCGGGTGTGAAGGTGCTCTTGACTACCGACGAGGCTGCCAGCAATAATGTTATCGGCTGGTCAAAAACTTACGGAAAATCAAGGGTCGTGACAATACAGAGCGGCCATGATGTGCCGACTTTTGAAAACCCTGATTTCAGAAGGCTTCTTAAACAGGCCATAGAATGGGTATATGAAGACGGAAAGTAGAATTATCTGTCGGTCCTGAATATCCTTTTTGTTATATTTGCTGGCTGATTTCAAAAAATGACAAAAGATTCAAAATACAGCAGGAGAGGGGTTTCTTCAGGGAAAGAAGACGTTCATGCTGCTATAAGAAACATAGACAAAGGTCTGTTTCCCAAAGCATTCTGTAAGATAGTTCCAGACCTTCTGGCAGGTGACAGTGAGTACTGTAACATAATGCATGCCGACGGTGCCGGTACAAAATCTTCTCTGGCCTATGTTTACTGGAGGGAGACAAATGATCTTTCCGTGTGGAAAGGCATTGCCCAGGATGCTATTGTGATGAATCTTGATGATCTCCTTTGCGTGGGTGTATATAATAATATACTTATTTCATCTACTATCGGCAGGAATAAGTTTCATGTTCCGGGTGAAGTCATTTCAGCGGTAATTAATGGTTCGGAAGAGGTACTTGAAGATCTGAGGCAGCTAGGAATCGGAATATGGTCGACAGGGGGAGAGACTGCCGACATTGGCGATCTGGTGAGAACAATTGTTGTTGATTCAACTGTAGTTGCACGGGCCAGGCGCTCAGACATAATCTCAAACCATAAAATACAGGCTGGTGATGTGATTGTAGGACTTTCCTCCTCAGGCCGGACAACGTATGAGAAGGAGTACAACAGTGGCATGGGAAGCAATGGGCTTACCGGGGCACGGCATGATGTTTTCTCCACCTACCTTGCAGCAAAATATCCTGAAAGCCTAGACACTCAGTTGTCTTACGACCTTATTTACTCAGGGAAGTTCAGGCTTACCGACACAATTGAAGAACTTGGGATAAATGCCGGAAAACTTGTACTCTCACCCACGAGAACCTATGCGCCGGTAATCCGGCAGATACTTGAAGAGATGAGGCCTGCTGTTCACGGCATGGTTCATTGTTCAGGGGGTGGACAGACAAAAGTGCTGCATTTTATTGATAATATGAATGTTGTCAAGGATAATCTGTTCCCTGTTCCTCCGCTCTTCAATATTATACATGAACAGTCGGGCAATCCGTGGAAGGATATGTACAGGGTATTCAACATGGGGCATCGTTTTGAGATTTATACAACAGATGATAAGGCTGACAGGATAATTGATATTGCAGCCGGTTTCAATCTGGATGCCAGAATAATAGGTCATTGTGAGGCTTCTGAAAAAAAGAAGCTGACAATAAAATCGGAATACGGAGTATTTGAGTATTAACCCACTCCAATCCGATAGCCGTCAACCTAAGAGTCGTTCTATTGTGAGATAGACAGACTAAAATCTCCCCTCCTTTTGAAGGAGGGGTGGCCGGGCTCCATAATTATGAATATTATAAGTAGTTTATTTCCCGGCCGGGGTGGTTGATTTGTTTGTCACGTCTGCTCAATTCTCCTATTTAAATTCTTCTGAATTTTATTCCATCCATTTTTCTGGATTTCAACATCTCCCATAATTTTACTTCCGCCGAAGTGGAACTATTCCTGAGAGTGGCTCTGAAGTATTTAATTTCTTTACGGTTGAAGATGTTATTATTTAACATAGATATAAAGATATAAAGAAACAATCCAATCAACCACCCCGGCCGCAAAATATGCTGTTAATAAATTAACAATCAATTTGCTGCGGCCACCCCTCCTTCAAAAGGAGGGGAAACTTATATAACACATTCTTTAGATATTTTACCCTTAAGTTGACGGTTATGCACCAAACCCCTTTGAGACAGGACCCCAACCTCAGTGCCTTAGAACCATTGAGCCTTTACGCCGGTGAGCCAATTTGTCTTTGTGTATTCATGTCTTTTTTGTACCTTTGCACCCTGAAATTCAGTAATCATGGCAAATAATATAATTCTGGAGAGGCTTGAAGGGGTGACGCACCGTTTCAAAGAGGTGGGCGATCTGCTTACACAGCCCGATATCCTCTCGGATATGAAAAAATATGTCAAGCTGAATAAGGAATACAAGGATCTTCAGCCTGTTGTTGAAGCTTATGAGAAATATAAGCTTGCCCTGAGCAATGTTGAAAGCGCCAAGGAAATTCTGTCAAAGGAGAAGGATGAAGAGCTCCGTGAAATGGCAAAGCTTGAGATTGAAGAGCTTTCTGCAAGGCTTCCGGAGATGGAGGAAGAGATAAAAATGCTTATTATTCCTGCCGATCCTCAGGATGAGAAGAATGCAGTTATGGAGATCAGGGCGGGAACAGGCGGTGACGAAGCAAGTATTTTTGCCGGCGATCTTTTCAGGATGTATACTAAATATTTTGAATCGAGAGGCTGGAAATCTGATGTTAACAACTACTCTGAAGGAACAGCCGGCGGCTATAAGGAGATTGTTATTAACGTCTCAGGTGATAAAGTATATGGCATACTGAAATATGAATCGGGAGTTCACAGGGTACAGAGGGTTCCTCAGACTGAAACCCAGGGCAGGATACATACCTCAGCAGCCTCTGTTGTTGTTCTTCCTGAAGCTGATGAATTTGATGTTGATCTCAGGCAGGAAGATATCAGGAAAGACACTTACTGTTCTTCAGGACCAGGCGGCCAGTCAGTAAACACAACTTATTCCGCAATACGCCTTACCCATATTCCGACAGGAATTGTTGTAACCTGTCAGGATGAAAAGTCGCAGCTAAAGAACTATGATAAGGCGCTTAAGGAGCTGAGAACCAGACTATATAACCTTGAATACCAGAAATACCTCGATGAGGTTGCACACAAGCGCAAAACAATGGTTTCAACAGGTGACCGTTCTGCCAAGATCAGGACTTACAACTATCCACAGGGCAGGATGACAGATCACAGGATTAACCTGACCATCTATAACCTTCCTTCAATACTTGACGGAAATATTCAGGAAGTGCTTGACAAGCTTCAGATGGCCGAGAATGCTGAAAGACTAAAAGAGAGCAATATTCAGTAACATATTTATGAATCACACACAACTCTTCGAGAACATAGTCCGGAAGAGATCATTTCTTTGTGTCGGACTAGATTCTGAATCATCTAAAATTCCGGAATTTCTTCAGAAAGAAAAGGATCCGGTATTTGAATTCAACAAGCTCATAGTTGATGCAACACACAGTTTTGCAGTGGCTTACAAGCCCAATGTTGCTTTCTATGAGTGTCACGGAGCCAGGGGTTGGACCACCCTTGAAAAAACTGTAAACTACATCCGCGAAAATTATCCCGATCTTTTCCTGATTGCCGATGCAAAAAGGGGAGATATCGGCAATACTTCAAAAATGTACGCGGATGCGTTCCTTGCAAATATGCCCTTTGATGCCGTTACAGTAGCTCCATACATGGGAGAGGACTCAGTAACACCTTTCCTCAGTCACCAGGACAAGTGGGCGGTTCTGCTTGCGCTTACCTCGAACAAGGGAGCTGATGATTTTCAATACCATAATGAGGACGGGATAAAATTATTCGAGCGTGTTCTGACGGTATCGCAGAAATGGGGTTCAGTTAATAACCTTATGTATGTTGTGGGCGCAACCCGCGCCGAAAAACTTAAGGACATAAGGAAACTTGTCCCCGAGCACTTCCTGCTGGTACCGGGCGTGGGAGCTCAGGGAGGCAGCCTTCAGGAGGTTGCCAGATTTGGCATGAACAGCAAATGCGGCCTGCTCGTTAACTCATCAAGGAACATAATCTTTGCCGACAGCACAGTGAACTTTGCAAAGACAGCCGGAATTAAGGCACGGGAAGTGCAGCAGGAGATGGAAAGTTATCTGGCTGAAAGAAATCTGGTTTAATTTGGAAGGCCTTGCAGGTCTTTGGTCTTGCAGGTCTGTAGTTACAGATGACCGGCACAACCTGCATTACAATTAAAAATTCTTCTTATCTTTAGGTAACGCTGTTTTCTAAAATTCGTGCCGGGATGAAAGAAGAATTCCTCCATTTTATATGGAAGTATGGTCTTTACGATCATGGTAAATTGCTTGATAATGAAGGCAATCTGATAACCGTTCTGCATCCGGGAGAGTATAACCGTGACTCCGGACCTGACTTTTTCAACGCAAGGATAATATCAGGCGGGACAATCTGGGCCGGCAATATTGAGATACATACGCTTTCATCTCATTTCGATATTCATGGCCATCAGCATGATCCAATGTTTGATAATATAATATTGCATGTCGTCGCAAAAAACGACAGGAAAATCTTTAATTCAAGAGGTGAAGAAATACTTACGACAGAGCTTTGTTTTGAAGAAACAATATATGATAAATACCTGTCGCTTGTAAATAATCCTTTCGCGATAGCCTGTCATGAGGAATTAGCAGCTTACAGCCCGGTTCTTTTACGCAACTGGATTGATGCACTGATTATTGAGCGACTTGAAGCCAAGTCGGAGCATATCGAATCACTTCTTGTAAAAACCGGAAATGACTGGGAAGAGACATTTTACAATGTTCTGGCCCGCTACTTTGGCTTCAGGGTAAATACCGGTCCCTTTGAGATGCTTGCCAGAGCCCTTCCTGTGAAGATCATACGCAGGCATTCCGATAACAGGTTTCAGGTGGAAGCCCTTTTATACGGAACGGCAGGAATGCTTAGTGAGGGTTTGTTCAGGGATGCCATCAATGACACTTACTACAGGGACCTGACAAGAGAATATAAGATTCTGTCTTCAAAATATTCACTTCAGCCGCTTCACGGCTGGATATGGAAATTTGCAAGGCTTCGTCCTGCCAACTTCCCGACAATAAGGATCTCACAGCTTGCAGGCATGTTATCAGGCCCTGAAGGACTGTTTTCAAAGATCATTGAGATAAGAGACATTGACAGCTTGCGTACCTTGTTCGGAGTGAAGGCTTCATCATACTGGGATGATCATTATACATTCGGGACTGCCAGGAATGGAAAGACCAAGAAGACGGGAGAGAAATCGGCAGATATAATTATAATTAATGCGGTTGTTCCGGTTCTGTATGTTTACGGGAAGCAAAGGGCACAGGCTGAGTATTCCGAAAGAGCTGTATCGTTACTGGAACAAACGGAATATGAAGACAATTCAGTAATCAGGGACTGGTGCGAAACAGGAATATCAATAGTCACAGCCCTTGAGTCACAGGCTTTGCTGCAACTGCGTGACTGTTATTGCAGAAAGAGGAGGTGCTTAGATTGCCGCGTCGGTTTTTCGCTTTTAAGTTCCGGGAAGAAATTTAAGGAGCAGGATGAGCTGATTCTTGAGCCCTGAGAAATCATTTTGACGAACAGTGCTTTTTATATGATAAATAGCATGTTAAATCGTTTTTAAGACGCAACGATTGGCCCTGTTTTTGCGTCTTATATAATAGAGAAGATGCAATAATTTTAGTTAAAATTTTTCTTCTCTGCAAAAAATATTTCAGGATTTTATTAAAAAAAACACAAATTGTTTGACAATTTACATAAAAAAGCCTTATTTTTGCGTTCCAAAATTGGAGACTCGATTTATA
>CAZEYY010000104.1:0-13625 GCA_964516485.1 uncultured Rikenellaceae bacterium | reverse complement strand
CTACAGGTATCCTTAAGGAGAATGCAATGGGACTCATCAAAACAGGAGAAAAGCCCCTGGAACTTACTGAGAATGAAAAGAAAGATAAAATCCGCCAGGGCTATCTTATGGCACTTAAGGAAGCCAGGGAGCTTGGCGTTACAAGTATTCAGGTACCTGGATGGGGTGACTTTGATGCCTATTCCGGATTACTGTCAGAAGGTAATCTTACAAGCCGTATCGATATAGGCGAACCACTGACTGCTGACAGGGAAGAGCTATTAAAGTACCAGGAAAGAGCTCAGAAGTATCCCGGGGATGGAAACTGGATTCGTTTTGGTTACCTCAAGGCATTTATTGACGGATCAATGGGATCAGGCACAGCCCTGATGTATGAACCCTTTGTTGATAATCCGTCAACCTCAGGCCTCGCTATGATGCCGTATGAGGAGTTTGAACAGATGGTACTGAGGGCTGACAGCATGGGATTTCAGATTGGTGTTCATTCTATAGGTGACAAGGGAAACACCTGGACACTGAATGCATTCGAAAAGGCACAGCAGGTTAATGGCATCCGCGACAGCAGGCACAGGGATGAACACACTCAGACACTTGCACCTGCAGACATACCTCGTTTTGCAAAACTCGGAGTAATTGCATCGATGCAGCCCACACATTGCATATCCGACAAGAAATTCGTCATCAAACGTATTGGCCCTGAGAGAGCTAAGTATGCTTATGCATGGAAAAGCCTTGCCGATGCCGGAGCAAAAATCGCTTTTGGTACAGACTACCAGGTTGAACCTCTTAATCCAATGGAAGGACTGTATGCCTCAGTTACAAGGAAGGACAGGCTGGGAGAAGAAGGAGAAGGCTGGTATGCTGAACAAAAAATTACAATGGAAGCTGCCATCAGATACTATACTGCCGGTGCAGCCTATGCTCAGTTCATGGAGGACAGGAAAGGAATGATAAAGACAGGCTATCTTGCTGATATCGTAATACTTGACAAGGATCTCTTCACAATACCTGAAGAGGAGATCATGAAAACAAAAGTTGACTATACGATAGTTGGTGGAAAGATTGTCTATTCTTCAGGGAACAAATAATTTCCTTTTCCCTCAAGGGAATAAAGTATTTGCATTGCCTCTTCCCGTGTTCGGCCGCAGAAGTCCGGCTCAGCCTGGTAATCTATGCACACCTGCGGACGTGAAGGATCACCAAACAAGGCGCACCTGTAGTCATCGAGAAGATGAATGCATCTGACTCCCGAAGGTTTTCCCTCAGGCATCCCGGGTATGGGAGATGATATTGAAATTGCAATGCAGCATGCGCCACAATCAGTACGGCAGTCCATTGTTATTTTATTAACAGTATGTAATTCAGCTTGTTGTAAGAGCTTCTATAAGGGCCTTAACTTCAGAATATGACTCCTTCACCTTTCTTGGAAAGGAATAGTGCACCATATTTGATTTTAGGCTGCATCCATTCTTGTCGGCCTCAATCCATGCGATATGCATTACATTTACAAGCAGTTTCTTATCATCGTTGTCAGTAAGCTCGATAAAGAGGTTTTTCATATTTTGTAATATTAACTCAGCAAAGTTAAAATTATCCTGACTTCACAGTTGATTATTTTCTTTTGAATTTCTATATGTAAATTTGTTACGGCAAAAGGCTCCTGAAAATGAAATACCCTAAGATCAAAACTGATAAGGTCTCCCCCCTTGGCTTCCCATGTAAAAAAGCTGTATATCACACACGCGAAGAAGCACTTGACATGATCAATTATTTAGATAAAAAAAGGAGCTCAAAGCCAATCAGACCATACAAATGCCCGGTATGCGGATTCTGGCATTTTACTAGCAGAACTGATAAGGCCTGACTTTGCTTCATTCCTTCTTTCTTATTACTTTTGGAAAAACCGTCTGCATGAGAATTGATATAATAACTGTATTGCCTGAATTGCTTGAAAGCCCTCTTAATTACTCAATAGTAAAAAGGGCAAGAGACAAGGGCCTTGTTGAGATCAATGTGATCAACCTGCGGGATTACACAAATGACAAATACAAAACTGTCGATGACTATGCCTTTGGCGGAGGAGCAGGAATGGTGATGATGATAGAACCTGTGTTCAGGGCTATTGAAAAGCTTAAAAGCCAGCGCAGCTATGATGAGATTATTTATACTTCTCCCGATGGAGAGAAGTTCAGCCAGAAAATGGCAAATTCCCTTTCCCTGAAGGAGAACATAATTATCCTGGCCGGGCATTATAAAGGTATTGACCACAGGATCAGGGAACACCTTATTACCCGTGAAATATCTGTAGGTGATTATGTTCTTTCAGGTGGCGAGCTGCCTGCCGCAATTATTGCCGATGCTATTGTAAGGCTTATCCCCGGGGCAATGTCAGATGAACAATCAGCACTCTCCGACTCATTCCAGGATGATCTTCTTGCACCTCCGGTTTATACGAGACCTGCTGATTTTATGGGTTGGAAGGTACCTGGCATCCTCCTTTCAGGTCATACAGCTGAAATTGAGAAATGGCGCCATGAGCAATCACTCGAAAGAACAAGAAAACTTAGACCAGAACTATCTGACGATGAATAATTTATTAACCCGCACAAGCAACGTTTTTCTTATACTCTATCTGATTCTTTCATCATGCACCGGAAACAGGAAGGACCTGCTTAAAGAATCGTTTGTAAACCCACCCGATACAGCCAGACCGGGAGTATACTGGTATTTCATGGATGGAAATCTCAACAGGGAAGCAATGACGGCTGATCTGGAATCGATGAAAAAAGCGGGCATTGGTTATGTGCTCTTTCTTGAAGTAAATGTTGGGATCCCCCGCGGGAAAGTGGATTTTCTGAGTGAGGAATGGCAGGAACTTTACAAGCATGCCGTTGAAGAAGCCGAAAGACTGGGAATCCGGATAATTCTTGGTTCGGGCCCCGGTTGGGCAGGCAGCGGAGGACCCTGGGTAAAACCGGAACAATCGATGACTCATCTTGTATCAAGTTCTGTTACTGTTGAAGGACCTGTGAAATTCAAGGGCAAACTGCCCGTACCTGAAAATAAAAAGCCCTTCTTCGGAGAGGAGAGCCTTACACCTGAACTCAAAAAAATTAGGGATGAATGGTATGAGGATATTGCTGTTATTGCCTTCCAGGAAAACGGAACAAGCGAAAGAATTGAAGGAACAGATGAGAAGGCTCTTTATTACAGGGCACCTTATACTTCTCAGCCCGGTGTTTTACCATATATCCCTGCATCAGCAACATATAAAGGGAATACCGGAATGGCAATTGATCCGGACCAGGTTGTACGAATCCCTGGCAGACTGCATAAGGACGGGACACTTGAATGGGAAGTGCCACCCGGGAAATGGACTATTATGAGGTTCGCTAGAAGAAATAACGGTGCGGTAACCCGTCCTGCCCCGGCACCCGGACTGGGATTTGAAGCAGATAAATTTGACACTGCCTCCTTCGATGCCCATTATGATACTTATGTCGGAAAGCTTATCAGGAAGGCCATTCCGTCGCAAGATAAATCTGCCGGCGGGTGGACAATGATTCATATCGACAGTTGGGAAATGGGCGCTCAGAACTGGAGCCCGCGATTCATGGAAGAATTCAAAACAAGAAGAGGATACAGTATTATCCCGTTCCTGCCTGTATATTCAGGGAGAATAGTTGGAAGCAGGGAAATAAGCGAAAGATTCCTTTGGGACCTGAGACAGACCTCAAATGAGCTTATAATTGAGAACCATGCAGGAAGGTTTAAGGAACTGGGCAAAAGATCAGGATTCCGCCTGTCCATTGAACCCTACGACATGAATCCGGCTGCAGATCTCGATCTGGGAGCTGTTGCCGATGTACCCATGTGTGAATTCTGGTCTGACGGTCTTGGCTTTAACTCGGCATTCAGCTGCATTGAAGCCACATCAATAGCTCATGTCCTTGGTCGTCCTGTTGTAGGCGCCGAAGCATTTACAGCTGATTCGCCCGAAGCATGGAAAAGATATCCAACGAACATGAAGAACCAGGGCGACTGGGCTTTCTGCATGGGAATCAACAGGTTCGTATATCACACTTTTGCACATAAGCCACTTCCTGAAAATTTAAGACCGGGAATGACAATGGGCCCCTATGGAGTACACTGGGACCGCGGACAAACCTGGTGGGACTTGTCAGACGGGTACCATAAATACATAACAAGATGCCAGTTCCTGCTCAGTCAGGGAAAGTCAGTTGCTGATATACTATACCTTGCTCCTGAAGGAGCTCCACATGTCTTTCTTCCGCCTCCTACAGCACTCGACGGCACTGCGGTGATGCCTGACAAAAAAGGATATTCATTCGATGGGTGTTCACCCCTTACCCTGATAGACAGTGCCTATGTTCAAAACGGTAAAATTGAATTCCCCGGTGGCGGTTCTTATAACCTGCTCGTTCTGCCACAGGTTGAAACAATGACTCCGGAATTGCTTGAAAAAATCAAATCCCTGCTCGGCAATGGAGCAACTGTCCTGGGAAATCCACCAGTCAAATCACCCTCACTCGTAAACTATCCTGCCTGTGACAGTACAATAAGGAAGATATCTGCAGAATTGTGGGGAAATGAAAGCATGCCAGAAGGCCTTAAGTCAATAAAATACGGAAAAGGAACAATCTGGTGGGGAAAACAATTGCTGAAGGAAAGCAATACCTGTTTTCAGGCTAAAGACAGCCTGAATATCTATCCCGACTACAGTGTTGCTGCTTCACTTCTGGCTGAAAAAGGAATTACAGAGGATTTCTCATCCACGGGAAGAATCAGATATACTCATAAGTCTTTGCCTGACAGGGACATATACTTCATATCAAATCGCACCGATTCAACAATAAGCGACTTGTGCTCCTTCAGAAATGGATCAGAGTATACTGAAATTTGGGATCCTGTTACAGGAGAAGGTTTCACGGCAGATGCTGCCAGGGATGGCAACAGATACAGTCTGAAAATAAACCTGGAAGCATTTCAGAGTCAGTTCATCATTTTCTTCAGATCAAAAAGGCACTCAGCAAAATCAAACATATTTATTTCAGGATCTGATGGTTATGAGCTCATCACAAATATACAGGGCCCGTGGAATGTAACATTTGATACAATCTGGGGAGGACCGGCGGAAACGATATTCAACACGCTTTCTGACTGGTCGGTGAACAGTGATGAAAGGATTAAGTACTATTCCGGAAAAGCAGTTTACAGGGCAGGCTTCATTATTCCGGAAAATCCTGATCCGGAAAAAAGGTACTTTCTCAATCTGGGTAAGGTAGGGAACATGGCCCGCGTAAAGCTTAACGGAACCACACTGGGAACAGTATGGACTGCACCCTGGCATATTGATATCACACAGCAGCTTAAAACAGGTGAAAATTCTGTTGAAGTTGAAATTGCAAACCTGTGGATAAACAGGCTCATAGGCGATGAAAAGGAACCATGGGATGGAATTGAAAATGGGAAATGGCCCGACTGGCTGCTTAAGGGGGAAGCAAGACCTTCAAAGCGATATACATTTACAACCCACCGTTTTTATAAGAAGGATGATACATTATATGAATCAGGCCTGCTTGGACCAGTAACTATAAGCTCCACAAACCGTTAAACAGCACTCAGAAAAGCATCTGATTCTTAAGCTTTATGAAGGCTTGTGAATATGAGTATTTATGGCTGAAAAAAAACCTTCGGAGTGTGTAAATATTACATTTTGAAATATTGAAAAGCTTTTGTAAGATTGTATTCATAATTATCTGTTTACTAACTACTTAATAATCAACAAGATGAATACACAGGATTATATCAGCCGGGAGGATAAATACGGTGCACACAACTATCATCCGCTGCCCGTAGTGCTCGAGAGAGGTGAGGGTCCTTTTGTCTGGGATGTTGAGGGAAAGCGTTATTTCGACTTTCTTTCTGCTTATTCGGCAGTGAACCAGGGTCATTGCCATCCGAAAATAATAAAAGCGCTTACTGACCAGGCTACCAGGCTCACACTTACTTCCAGGGCTTTTTATAATTCTGTACTTGGAGAGTATGAAGAATATGTTACAAAGTACTTTCATTACGACAAGGTACTCCCCATGAATTCAGGAGCTGAAGCTGACGAGACTGCACTTAAGCTTTGCCGCAAATGGGCATATAAGAAGAAGGGTATACGGGAAAACCATGCAAAGATAATTGCCTGTGAAGGAAACTTTCACGGAAGGACTATCAGTATAATCTCAATGTCGACTGATCCTGATGCAAGAAATGATTACGGACCATTCACACCGGGATTTATTATTATTCCTTACAATGACATAAAAGCTCTTGAGAATGCCCTGAAGGATCCCGATGTTGCAGGATTCCTTGTTGAGCCCATCCAGGGTGAAGCAGGCGTATATGTCCCTGATGAGGGCTACCTTAAGCAAGCATACAATCTTTGCAAAGCCAATAATGTTCTGTTCATAGCCGACGAGGTTCAGACCGGCATCGGACGTACAGGAAGACTTCTTGCATGTGACCATGAAGGAGTCAGACCTGATATCCTGATTCTTGGAAAAGCTCTTTCCGGTGGAGTATTGCCTGTTTCTGCTGTTCTGGCCGATAATGAGATAATGCTCACAATCAAGCCCGGAGAACATGGATCAACATTCGGAGGAAACCCACTTGCAGCCAAGGTTGCAATAGCTGCCCTCGAGGTAATAAAAAATGAAAAGCTGGCTGATAATGCTGCACGACTTGGTGAAATTTTCAGGAGAGAATTCAGCAGCATAAAATCGGACATGATAGAACTTGTCAGGGGAAAGGGACTTCTCAATGCCGTTGTTATAAAACCAAAGAACGGAAAAGAGGCATGGGATGTTTGTCTTGCCATGAAAGACAAGGGTGTCATTGCCAAGCCGACCCACGGTCATATTATAAGGTTTGCTCCTCCCCTTGTTATTACAGAACCCCAGCTTATGGAGGCTATCGGCCTTATAAAAGAAGCATTTAAACTATTTGAATAACATTTTTTAAGCACTGCAACGACAGATCATCGCAATGATGATCTGTCGTTGTTAAATAACAGTATGCATGATTAGAAAATACAGACTGAATTATCAGCTTATAATCCCCGGCATTATTCTGACTATATCTGTTTTAAGTTCCTGTGTTGCAAGCAGGACTGCTGAAGTTACTTCCGCGGAGCTGCAGGGACATATAGAATATCTCTCATCCGACAAACTACGGGGGCGCATGACAGGCGCTGAAGGTGACAGTCTTGCTGCAGAATATATTAAAAACGACCTTGCATCCTATGGTTTTAATCCTGTCAGCGGAGATGGTTTCCAGAGATTTTATGTAACAAAAAGGATACTTCCTGGTAAAAACAGCAGTCTGGTCCTCTTCAATAATAATCTGGCCTGCGAAAAGGATTTTATTCCCTGCGGATTCAGCTCCGACGGAAAGGCTGAAGGAGAGGTTGCCTTCGCCGGATATGGATTCAATATTACTACAGACAGCCTGAAATGGAATGATTATGCAAGCCTTGACGTGAAAGGCAAATGGGTGCTTATCTTAAGGGCTGATCCTGAAGTCTCAAATACAAGAAGTATTTTCATACCGTACAGCAACGACAGGGATAAAGCCCTGACAGCAAAGGACATGGGCGCCATTGGTGTGCTGCTTGTCTCAGGTCCTGCTGCTGATGATCAGGATACATTTGAAGCGCTTAACAAAAATGATTTCCCGGTTGGCATACCCGTACTCAGGATAAAAAGAGAGGTTGCTGACAAGATTCTTGAAAAAGCCAGAGGCACTGTATCCGGTCTGGAAAAGAAGCTAAATGAAAGCAGGAGGCCTGTGAGCTTTGCAACAGGTGTTACAGTAACCGGTACTTCAGAGCTTGTAAGGGAAGTCTCAAATACCAGGAACATTGCTATGGTACTCAATGGATCCGATGAAAAATTAAGGGATGAATTTATAATTATAGGAGCTCATTTTGACCACCTTGGACTGGGCGGTCCGGGTTCGTCAAGCCGGGCAGTTGACACAACAGGAGTACATCATGGGGCCGATGATAATGCCTCAGGAGTTGCATTGATGCTTGAACTTGCAGAGAAATTTGCAAAAACAAAGGACAGCCATAAAAGAAGTGTTGTCTGCATAGGTTTCACAGGTGAAGAGATGGGCCTTCTGGGATCAAAGTATTTTACGGAAAATCCGGGTATTGACCTTAAAAAGGTGAATGCCATGATAAATCTTGATATGGTTGGCAGGCTCAGAGAGACAAACATCCTGCAGATCAGCGGTGTTGGAACTGCAACAGGACTCAGGGACAAGTTGTATGCTGCAACTGATACAACAACAATAAAACTTGCCCTTTCGGAAGAAGGTTATGGACCATCAGATCATTCAGCCTTCTACGGTAAAGACATACCGGTGCTGTTTTATACAACCGGAGCCCACCTTGATTACCATACACCAAATGATATTGCTGACAGTATTAACTACAAGGGGATGGTAACACTCTCCTCTCTGATTTTCAGTATGGGATCTGAACTTGCCAACAATCCAGTTAGGTTAAAATTCAATGAAGCAGGACCTAAGGAGGAAGTTTCAAGACCTTCGAGGCGAAAAGGAGTTACCCTGGGTATAATGCCTGATTTTGCCGGAAATGTGAAAAACGGATTAAGGGCTGATTTTGTTACACCCGGAAAACCAGCTGCCCTGGGAGGAATGAAAAAAGGAGATATAATTACAGCAATCAACGGAAAACCTGTTGGCAACATTCAGGACTATATGTTCAGGCTTGGTCAGCTTAAACATGGAGAAACAATTAGTGTTGAGGTGCTAAGGGACGGAAAAAAGGAAGTATTGTTAATACAGTTATAGGCGACAGGCGACAGGTGTAAAGTGGAGTGGCTACCCTCCTGGGAGGGGCTGGGAGTGGGTTAGGATCAGGCGACAGGCTAAAGGTGACAGGTACTGAAAAATGAAAATGGATAATTTCAGAAAAGAAAAATAAAAATTCTGCATTATGAAAAAAACCATCCTCTGGATACTTACAATAGTAATAACATTATCAGCAGCGATATATCAGAGAAAGACCGGACCTACTCATCCTAAAGAGGTGAAGGTAACTATCAGTGATTCAATATATAAACTAAGGCTTGTCAGAAGTATCGCCCTTGATGACAGATCAGAGGTAAAACTTAAGATAAAAGACCCGTCCGTAAAGGCAAAAATATATTATAAGCGACTGGGAATCCAGGAGGATTTCAGTTCTGCCGAATTTGAGCATAAGGAATATCCCGTCAAATCATTTACAATGAACAAGGTTTTCGGAGTTTATTCCGAAAAGGGTTTCTTCGCACCAGTTCCGGCTCAGCCAGCTGCCGGAAAACTTGAATATTATATTGAGATAACCGATTCAAAGGGCACACAGACACTTTTCCGGGAATCGCCTGTTGTAATAAGATTTAAGGGAGGAGTTCCATCTTTTGTTCTTGCCCCCCATGTCCTTATTATGTTTATTGCAATGCTCTTTTCAACTCTTGCCGGACTCATGGCAGTTGTAAAAGAACCCCTGTATAAAAAATATGCCATGTGGACCCTCATCCTGCTGGCAGCCGGAGGCATGGTACTCGGGCCAATTGTACAGAAATATGCCTTTGGCGAATTTTGGACAGGCATCCCTTTTGGCTGGGATCTTACTGACAATAAAACACTTATCTCATTCGTTTTCTGGATACTGGCTGTTTATATGAACAGAAAAACAGACAGGCCAGTTTATACTATTGTTGCTGCATTTATACTTCTTCTTGTTTATTCAATTCCGCACAGCATGTTCGGATCAGAGCTTGACTATACAACAGGAAAAGTAACGCAAGGAATGTTAATGATGTTTTTTTGATTTTTTTTATTTTTTTTTCGCATTCGTGCAGCATTGATCTTTTTACCACGTCTATTGATTGAAAAATTAATGGAAAAGTGGGTGCAGCAACTCAGATAAAATCTAGTCTTTTCTTAAAGATGGCAAATGCAGAAGCCGCATTCAAAAACATACACCAGGATTTAATTGACGGGTGTAAAACAGGTGACCAGAAAGCACAATTCCAGATTTACAAGCTTTATTATAAAGCTATGTACAATACAAGCCTGAGAATTGTAAACGACTCGATGGAAGCCGAAGATATAATGCAGGAGTCTTTCCTTTCAGCCTTTGAAAAGATTGACACCTATTCGGGAACAGTAAGTTTCGGAGCATGGCTTAAGAAGATTGTTGTTAACAGGTCCCTTGATGCTCTGAGCAGGAAGAAAGCGATCTTTGAAGATATTGATTCACATATCGGTATAAGAGATGATTCGGGTGATGAAGCCGTCCGGAATGAAGAAATCGATGTAAAAGTTGAGGAAGTCAAGGAAGCAATTGACAGACTGCCCGACGGATACAGGATTATTCTGTCTCTTTACCTTCTTGAGGGTTATGATCATGATGAAATTGCTGAGATACTGGGGATAAACAGCAGTACATCAAGGTCACAGCTATCCAGGGCAAAGCAAAAGCTGATATATGAATTAGGAGGGAAATGAAAAATTTAAGGGAATGAAAACGTTAGAGGAAATTATTAAAAACGACAGGGGGCTCTGGGATGACCAGGAGCCTGAGGCAGGGCACTTTGAAAGATTCAGTGTTAAGCTTGAGCTGAGAAGGCAGGCAGCGATTCCAAAACGCAGTATTGTACCATACCTGCTCAGGGCAGCTGTTGTCACTCTTCTTGTTACCTTATCATCATTATGGACCTGGGACCATTTTATCAGTCCCGGCAGCAAAAGAATGACACTCGGTGAGGTCTCTCCTCAGTACAGGGAGGTGGAAAATTATTATATACATCAGGTCAGCCTCATGCAGGACGAAATCAGGAATACTGATTTGCAGTCTAATCCCGAACAGAAAATTATGCTTTTGGATGAACTGAAAAGCATGGACTCCGTTTACGTTTCACTTCAGAAGGAACTTAAGGCAAATCCTGATGATGAGCGTATAATCAGCGCGATGATCGAGCATTATCAGACGAAAGTTGAGGTAATGACATACATAGTGGATCAGCTTAAATCGTTAAGGAAAAACAACATAAATACCGAAGACAATGAAAAAGTTTCATTATAAAACAGGATTGCTCCTTTCAGCAGCTCTTTTACTATCATCTGTGTTAAACGCAGAGGAAGCATCAAAAGAGTTTCATAAGGAGTACAAAGCAGGGACAAATACAACTCTTGACATCAGTAACAGGTATGGCGAGGTTGTTGTGACAAGCTGGGACAAGGATCAGATTGTGATAGACGTCAAAATCACAGTGGATCTGCCAAGCAGGGAAAGAGCTGAAAAACTCATCAGTTATATTGATGTTCAGTTCACTGAAGAGGGTGATCTCATTAAAGCCAGAACAACAATCGATGATAAATTCAGCTTTACCGGGTGGGGAGGTGAATCGAAACGGTTCAGTATTAACTATAATATAAAAATGCCTTCAGGTACCTCGCTGAATCTTGCCAACAGATATGGAAATACAAAGATCAATGAACTTACCGGACTTGTAAATCTTGATATCAAATACGGAAATCTGACAGCCGGCAAACTGACTCGCGGAAATGTAAAACCCTGGAACAGCCTGAGTCTCGCCTACGGCAAAGGCACGATAGAAGAAATTGGCTGGATGAATCTTCATGCCAGATATGTCGGGAATTTAGACATTACAAAGAGTACAGCTATCCTGCTCGACAGCAGGTACTCCAAATTCTCTCTCGGGGAAACAAGTTCAATACTTGGCGAAAGCAAATATGATAACATCAGAATTGAAAAAATAAGAAATTTTGACCTCGATAACGGTTATACGGATGTAAAAATCAATACACTGACTTCGAAACTAAAATACGAGGGAAGTTACGGGTCATTTTCGATTGAAAACATTCCTGCTGATTTTGAAGCAATTGACATTGATGTGCATTATATGGGTGTAAAGCTTGGAATAGCCGATAATGCCAGCTACCAGCTTGAAGGTCATACAAGGTATGGTGGTTTAAAGTACAATGAAGACAACTTCAGGTTCAACCGCCGTATAGTTGAAAACAATTCCACTGAGGTATCCGGAGTAATCGGCAAAAACGAAAACCCGACGTCAAAGGTAAGGATTGAATCTTCGTATGGCACAGTAAGGCTTTCAGCCGACTAAAACAGGAGTGCAGAGTAGGGCAGACCATTTATAAAACAAATAAAAAGCCGGAGAACATCCGGCTTTTTATTTCTACCATTATCCCTTTCATTCCTGATAATGCATCAGTTCATCCCTGTATATAAATACTCCTTCTTTTCCGTCTGAAGTGGCGAATCCGCGGAACATACCTTTAGAATTAAATGGCATCGATACGTTACCGTACCTGTCAACACATATCACACCGCCGCTCCCACCTGCCTTGACAAGCTTTTCATTTACAACAAGTTCCGAAGCATCCTTCAGTGAAAGGCCTTTGTATTCGATAAGAGCAGAGATATCATGAGCGACTGTCCAGCGAATGAAAAATTCACCATGTCCGGTTGCGGAAACAGCACAAGTACTGTTATTTGCATAGGTCCCGGCACCTATTATCGGGGCATCTCCTATCCTGTTATATCGCTTATTTGTCATACCCCCTGTTGATGTTGCTGCTGCGAGGTTACCCGATCTGTCAAGCGCACAGCATCCTACAGTGCCGTTCTTGCTTTTCTTAAGCAGTTCCTGCAGCTCATTGAACCTTCTTTCGGTATAAAAATATGATGGTGGAACTATTTCAAGTCCCTGTTCCCTGGCAAATTCCGAAGCTCCTCCTCCGGTAAGCATCACATGAGCAGATTTTGTCATTACAGTCCGGGCAGCAGTGATCGGATTTTTAATATCTGTCACACCGGCGACTGACCCTGCTGCAAGAGTTGAACCGTCCATTATTGCTGCATCAAGCTCATTTTTTCCATCATGAGTAAAAACGGCACCTTTCCCTGCATTAAACAGCGGATTATTTTCAAGGTAGCGCACAGTCTGCTCCACAGCATCCAGAGCAGTTCCACCATCTGAAAGGATCTTCTTTCCTGTTGCTAATGCTTCATTAAGGGCAGATCTGTATTCCTTATCCATTTCAGGAGTAAGATTTTCGGTGGATAATGCTCCTGCCCCGCCATGTAATGCAAGGGCCCATTCCTTTTTAACAGATTGAATATCCGTAACTTTTATTGACTCCTGATTCTTCCTGCCACATGCCCAAATAAAAAGAAGTGAAGAAATCAGAATTGTTAAAAATGAAATTCTTAAATTCATCGTGTTTTGATTTTATGTTATTTGAGTATCATGAATGTTTAATATAGAGAATTAAAAGATGCTTGAAAATCAATTGCTTTACCCCATCCCCAGGGGGAGTCAGTTGATTTTTTTCGCTCCCTTTAGGGCCGGGGTAAACGAAGAAAATCAAGCAGGCATACAATATTAACCATTTTTAATATGATACTGGTAGAAAAACCATTACAGATCCGGCTAATATGCAAACAATTGATATAGTCATTTTCCTCTTATATCTTGGAGGTATTGTTCTTTTCGGAA
>CAZEYY010000103.1:0-13630 GCA_964516485.1 uncultured Rikenellaceae bacterium | reverse complement strand
ATGGTATAATATCATGGTCGATATGCCAAACAAACCTCTTCCTCCCCTCCACCCTGCAACAAAGCAGCCTGTGGGACCGGAAGACCTGGCAGCAGTATTCCCGATGGAGCTGATCAAACAGGAGGTTTCAACCGAGAGATACATTGAAATACCTGATGAGGTCCTTGATCTGTATTATAATTTCAGACCTTCTCCAATGTTCAGGGCAACCAGCCTTGAAAAAGCTCTTGGGACTAAAAGTAAAATATACTATAAGTATGAAGGAGGTAACTATTCAGGTTCCCATAAAGCCAATACTGCAATAGCGCAGGCATATTATAATAAAAAGGAGGGCGTGCGCAGGATAACTACCGAAACAGGCGCGGGCCAGTGGGGAAGCGCCATGAGCTTTGCATGTAACCATTTCGGACTTGAGCTGCTGGTATTCATGGTAAGAGTGAGCTACGATCATAAACCGGGAAGAAAGCTTCTGATGAACACATACAATGCAAAAGTGGTTCCATCACCAAGCACCCTGACTGCAGCAGGAAGGAAGATACTTGAAATGGATCCCGATTCTCCTGGTAGCCTTGGAATAGCTATCTCTGAGGCAATGGAAATTGCCGTACAGGATCCTTACACAAAATACTCGCTTGGAAGTGTCCTTAACCATGTTATTCTGCATCAGACAATTATTGGCCAGGAAGCTTTGCTCCAGATGGAGAAGGCAGGTGACTATCCTGATGTTGTCATCGGATGCTTCGGTGGTGGTTCAAACTTCTCGGGAATAGCATTTCCCTTCCTTCGGGAAAGGCTTCAGAACAACAGGAAAACACGTCTTCTGACAATAGAACCTTCATCATGTCCCAAGCTGACAAAAGGTAAATTCACTTACGACTTTGGCGATAATGCCGGAATGACTCCCCTCCTTCCTATGTATACACTGGGACACAACTTCATTCCCGACAAGATACATGCAGGAGGACTCAGATATCATGGAGCCGGAGTGCTTGTGAGCCAGCTGCTGAAGGATGGATTCATTGAAGCTAAGGCAAAAATGCAGAGGGAGTGCTTTGAAGGAGCTGTATTGTTTGCAAAAACAGAAGGCATACTGCCTGCACCGGAGTCATCTTATGCCATTGCAGGCGCCCTCGATGAAGCAAGGAGAGCTGATCTTGAAGGTGTTTCAAAAACAATCCTTTTCAATCTCAGCGGTCACGGTCATTTCGACATTTCTGCTTATGAGAAATACTTCGAAAACAACCTGCCGGATCATGAACTTACTGCAGCTGAGGTTGAAGAGGCTGTTTCGAAAATAGATGTAGGTGTATAATGACCTCTCCCTAAATCTCTAAATGACCTCTCCCCAAACCCCTCCCCCGAAGTGGGAGGGGCTTTAGGCTAAAGATAAATGTTCATTCTTCAGACTACTCCCCTTCTCCCCCCGGGAGAAGGGGCTGGGGGATGAGGCTTTTACTACTGGAGTAAGGATTTGGGGGATAAGGTCTTCCCTGAGGTCTAGAAATCAGAATAGTTTGTCGGCCTGAGGAGGTACCTGTCAATATATGACACTGTATTTTTATATTCTTCCTTTGGCGAAAGGGCCTTCCACTCATCACTTGCACCGAATGCTTTCCAGTGTTCATCATGCGACTTCATATCAGTGAAGGTGGTCATATACATCAGGTTTGGTTTTGATGAACCTGCAAGCACTTCACCATAAAATACAGCGTTGAAATTCAGCTTTGTAAAAATATCAATCTCCTTTCCTTCATTAAACATGTGTATCTTCCTGACAGCCAGATCTTCTGTTGAACTTTCATAACTTCTCAGCTCATACACTCTTTCAGAAACCGGATTTGTATATTCCGGGAAAGTGGCCTGTGGCCAGTCTTTGAATGCCTTGAGAAGGATACTCTCATGCCTTTTGTACGGGGCCTCATTATAGGGCGCTGCAAGGAATGATTTTCCTGCATCCTGGTAAGTTTTATCCTTTGCAAGAACTTCTGAAAGAGAAGAATACTGTTCTAGAGTTTTGTACGGAATGAAAACGAAGATTTTCTTCCCTGACTGAAGATCAGTCTCAAGCGGTTTAAATACGCCTACTTTGGCTATGCCTGCCCTGTGAAGAGCCGGAATGAATACATCCTTCAGGAAGGCATCAACCTTTCCATCCTGCGGGCCGTAAACATGATAGATCCTGATTTCATAGAATTCCTGTTTAGCAGGAGGATTGGCAAAACTGAAGTCTGCCGTAAATGCAGTTACAAGCAACAGCACTGCAAAAGCTACTGAAAATCTGATTGTTGATTGCATAATCTTATTTTTTGAAATGGTTTACTACTCATTATTATTAAGCTCTGCAAACTGCATGGGTTTGCGGAACCATGAAGTACGGTAAGCCCCGTACAGAACTCCGCAGGACAGCCAGACTATACCAACAATTTTTGCAGGCACACCCAGACTAATCCATAGATACAGGCAGATTGAAAAGCCAAGAAGCGGAGCTATGAAGTTCCAGAAATTTCTCTTTTTGCTGTTAATGAAATAATGCGTGAAAGCTGAGGCATTTACTCCCATGAAAGCAATCAGGGCACCAAAATTAAGTAATTGAGCACCAAGTGAATATGTTACCAGAAATACTCCGATCAGTACAATTGCACCTACAAGTATTATATTGTTTGAAGGTATCTGCGTTTTGGGATTCACATAGGCAAAAAACTTCTTCGGAATAGCATTGTCACGTCCCATACCATAAAGAAGGCGGCCTGCACCCAGATGAGCTCCTGAACCAGAGCCGATTGTTGCAATAAGCAATGCAAAATTCACAGTATGGAATAACCATTGTCCTCCTGCTTTTCCTGCAACATAGCAAAATGCCGTATCCTGATCAGGGAAAGAAGTACCGGGCCATACCATCTGTGCAAAGTAGACCTGGATTGACGCGAGTGTGCCTGTTATAATGCATACAAGAACAGAAGCCAGTAGAATATTGCGGCGAGGGTTCTTTACCTCTTCCGAAAGAGTTGAAATTCCGTCGAAGCCGATATATGTAAGCACCGCAAGGGAAGCCCCTGCAGACATTGCATTGAATGAGAAAGTCTGAGGATCATAAAAAGGTCTTGTCCATTCTGAAATTCCTGCCGGGGGATTAATTATCAGGTACCGTACAGCTGCGCCAAGGAATAGAACAATCACTACACCAAGTCCGGCAGCAATAACTGCGTTGGTCCGTGAGCTTGATTCGATTCCCCTGAGGTTCATTCCTGTGAAAAGCAGAGTAAAGAACACTGCGTATACAGGGAAAGGTATTTCGGGAATCAGGTTCATCGCAGCCTTGCTGATCCAGATAACACAGATTATAGGATTCATCACATAATCAAAAATCATCCCCCATCCTATAAAATAGCCAAGGGAAGGATGTATTTCACGGCTTACATAAGCGTATGCAGAACCTGCACTGGGATATACGTTGGCCATACGTCCATAACTGATTGCCGTGAACATCATCCCTATCATACCTATAATAATTGTAGTAACAACATGCCCCTTTGCAAGCGTTGCTGCGGCACCAAACAGTGGCATTGGCGCTGTGGGCTGGATAAGGATTATTCCGTACAGAACAAGAGAAGTCAGTCCAAGTACACGCCGCAAACCGGGACCTGAACCATCGGGTTGGTTAACACTCATCGGGAAACAGATTTGAAGTAATAAATTGCATTTACTTATTTTTCTATATTTGAGAACGCTTAACCTGCGTTAGTCAAATATGCAAATTATAAGCGAGAATACAATTATCCGGCAAATATTTAACTTAAATTGACAAATAAATCTACTGCTTCAATTACAATGGAATCAAACACTTCAGCTTCACAAAAAAGACTTTACTCCCTCGATGCCCTCCGCGGTTTCGACATGTTCTGGATTATGGGAGGAGAAGCCTTGTTCACAGGTATTGCAACTCTTACAGGATGGCCGGTATTTGAATGGTGGGCCGGACAGCTGGATCATGTTGAATGGGATGGCTTCAGATTTTATGACATGATATTCCCTCTTTTCCTTTTCATTGCCGGAATTTCATTTCCATATTCTCTTGCAAAGAGGAGGCAGAAAGGCGAGGCAGATACCCTGATATACAGGCATATAATCTTCAGGGGGTTGATACTTGTCCTGCTCGGCATAGTATATAATAATGGTATTCGTTTTGATTTTGAAAACATGCGTTATGGCAGTGTTCTTGGAAGGATCGGCCTGGCCTGGATGTTCGCTGCAATTATTTATATGAATGCAGGAAGAAAATTCAGGATACTGTGGTTTAGCCTACTGCTTATCGGATACTGGTTGCTGCTACTCTTTTTTCCTGCCCACGACCTCGGAGCAACAGATCCGTTTTCACAGGAAGGCAACCTGGCAAGCTACATTGACAGGCTGCTCATGCCCGGCAAGCTTTACCGGGGCAACCATGATCCTGAAGGACTTTTCAGTACAATCCCTGCAATATCAACTGCCCTGCTGGGAATGTTTACCGGGGAATTCATGATGTCTGAATACCTGTCGGACAAGCCATTGAAAAAAGTCATTTCGCTGGTGATGGCAGGCATAATTTTTATTTTAATCGGAAGTATCTGGAATCTGTTTTTCCCGATAAACAAGAATATCTGGTCGAGTTCATTCGTTTGTTACGTTGGCGGCCTTAGCATCCTGCTCTTTTCATTGTTCTACCTTATAATAGATGTAATGCAATATAGGAAATGGGCTTTCTTCTTTGTTGTGATAGGTCTTAACCCGATAACTATTTATCTGACTAATAGAATTATCAATTTTGGAAATGCAAACAGGTTCTTCTTCAAGGGCATAACCGATTTATTGCCGGAAACATGGGCCCCGCTGATGAACGGACTGGGAATAACAGCAATAGGATGGATATTTCTTTACATACTTTATAAGAAGAAGATTTTCCTGAAAATCTGATCTTTACAAAAATGACATCAAGAGAAAGAATACTAAGTGCCCTGGCTCATAAAGAACCTGACAGGATCCCGGTTGATCTGGGCAGTGCCACGGTTACGGGTATTTCTGCAATAGCTTATAACAGGCTTAAGAAAGAACTCTCCATTGATAAACCCACCCGGGTCTTTGATGTCGTTCAGCAGCTTGCAAATGTGGACCTTGAAGTTATTGACCTATTTGATGTCGACGCACTGGATATAAACCGGATTGCAGCTGAAACAGGAGAATGGTATGATGTTGAACTCCCTGATGGCAGCAGGGCACAGTATCCTGGCTGGTACAGACCAGTAAAGGACAGTGACGGATCGTGGTATACAACTGACAATGAAGGTACTATACTTTCAAGACGGGCTGCCGGTGCTCCGTTCTTCGATCAGATGTTTTTTCCCTGGGAAAACGGATATCCGGAAAACATTAATGACCTGCCAAAGGCATTGAAAAAGATTAGCTGGGTAGTACATTCCCACGCCTCAAACCTTAATACGGCAGAACTGAGAGAAAAACTCATTGCACTTAAAGCGGCTACCGGCAAGGCTCTTGTTATGTCAGGTGGTGTTAAACTTGCAGAACTGGGATTCTTTGTCAGGAGGATGGACAATATGCTGATGGACCTGATGACAGATGAACCTCAATTGTCACAAATGCTTGACCTAATGGTAGAGATGCATCTGGCAGGTCTTGAGAAGAAATGCGCTGCCCTTGGTGATATAGTTGATGTTATAAGGTTTGGTGACGACCTCGGTATGACCTCCGGTCCGCTTATGGATCCTGATACCTTCAGAAAACATTTCAAACCGAGGTATAAAATACTCTGTGACTATGTAAAGAAAAATACCGGCATGAAGATATTCATGCATTCATGCGGCAGTGTGAAACAATTCATTCCTGATTTTATTGAGGTAGGCATTGACATCCTTAATCCCGTACAAACCAACTGTCACGATATGGACCCTGTAAATCTGAAAAGGGAATTTGGCAGGGAAATAGTGTTCTGGGGAGGAGGCGTCGATACTGCTTCTGTACTCAATAGTGCGAAACCTGAAGAAGTCAGAAGGGATGTCCTTAAACGCTGTGAGATCTTCTCAAAAGATGGAGGATTTGTATTTGCTCCAATTCATAATATTCTCTCAGAAGTACCACCGGAGAATATTCTAGCTGCTTATAATGCAGTACGGGAGTTTAATGGTGAGATATGAGGGGTGAGGGGTGAGGGGTGAGGGGTGAGTTTATTTACACCATTTTTCAGGATTATTTATCATAGAAATGAGCATTTTCCTTACTTCATCATATCCTGACAAAAGCGTACTACGTTGAACACTGTCAATGTATTTACAATCAAAGGCATAGTCAATCCATTCTTCAGTTTCGTATTCTTCACCAAGGGAATCTGTTAATTTACTTACAAACGCTTTCTCATATATTCTTTTCGCCCAATATTCTGCTATACATGCAGTTACAGATCTACTTGACCGTCTTACCTGATCTGTCAATGAGTATCTTTCTTCATGAGGAAATTTTTTAGAGATTTGAAATATCTCCATCGCAAGTTCATGCGCTTTCTTATGAACAATCAATTCCTTGAAACTACATACACCCATATCCTTCTAATATTATTTGTATTCATTCCTCATCCCTCATTCCTCATCCCTCATTCCTCATCCCTCATCCCTCATTCCTCCTTATTTCCTCAACAGCTTCCACCATTGCCATAAAACCATCAACAGGAACATAGCCGGGAATTGAATTACCTGAACCGAGACCGTAGCCATTTGCCTTTGAACGGTACAGAGTTCCCATTTCAAGAACGTTACGATAAACATCTTCAGGTCTTTCAAGGATAAGAAGATTGAGATCGAAACCACCGAACAGCCCTATACGTGACGAGTATTTATCGATCCACTCGATGAATGGTGCTATCTGGTCTTCATTCGAATGTTTGGCATCAATTCCCAGTGAAATGATCTCCTCCATAAGTGGAAAAATGCAGCCGCAGCTGTGAAGTAGAAATCTCTTTCCTGAAGCATGGATAAGATCGATTATCCTTTTATACTGGGGAAAGATGTGTTGCCTGATTATATCGGGTTCAAGCAGGGTGGATGTCTTGTGTCCGAGGTCATCACCCATCCTGTAAAAGACAAAGAGATCGTGATAGTTCTCAATCACCCAGCTCCACAATTCCACCCAGAGATCACCAATTCGTATGAAGAGATCTCTGAAAAGATCCGGATCCATGCACTGCATCACACATAAATATTCATACCCAACAAGGTCCTGACTTGCTTCAAAAATACCGTATCCGCATCCTCCATAGGCTTTCATTCCTGGAGGAAGAGCTTTTCTTATTGCCTCAAAATGAGGAACATAAGTCGATTTGAAAATTTCCGGTATTTCCTGCCACGGATACTTGCTGAAGTCATCCCTGGTCTGTATAGGGCCTGGCCTGCCGCCAAGTATTGCACCGTGACCCGGAAGAATGTCGCAGATGGCTGCTTCAAAATCGAAGCCGTCGTATGTCATGTCCTTCCAGAAGCCAATTACTTTTCTGTAATAGTCAACAAGTTCATTATTAGTTAGTCCTGAAGGATTTATCTCCTCCCCCAGCGCTTTCGAGATGAAAGGTGGATCGATGTGGTGTTCGTAAAGAGGTAGCCTGGATGGTCTTCTGTTATTCAGAACTGAGAGAAGGTTTGTGTAATCAGGGAGAAAATTTTTGTTCATCAATTCTAATTTGATATTTTTACCACAAAGAACACAAAGTCCTGATATTCATCAGGATCACAAAGAACACAAAGAAATAAGCGACTACTTAATAACTCTGTGATCTCTGTGCTTTCTTTGTGGCCTCTGTGGTTATAATTTATTTTATTTGGCATTAAACTCCTCAACGGCATCAAACAATGCTACAATATTCTCAGGTGAAACATCCGGGAGAATATTATGAATAGTATTGAAAACATAACCTCCGTCCTTGCTGAATATCTCAAGGTTATGAAGTACATGACTGCGGATCTGTTCAGGAGTTCCATGGTTCAGAACACTTTGAGTGTTACATCCACCGCCCCAGAATGTAACATCATTACCAAACTCCTTTTTCAGTTTTTCTGGTGCCATATTCACAGCATTGATCTGAACCGGATTTAAAATTTCGAAACCTGCATTTATCAGTCCGGGTATAAGTTCGTAAATGCCTCCGCATACATGCAGCATGGTATGTGAAGTTGAATGAGCTTTAACATAATCGCACAATATTTTATGCCGTGGTCCGAAGAATTCCTCATAAGTCTCCCGGGGCATGAACGGACCGGCATTTGTACCAAGATCATCACCAAATTTGATAATATCTACAACATCTCCGATTGATGTGCAGATCTTCTCTAGAAATGCAAGATGGTTTTCCATCAGCCGGTCAAGTAATCGGTGGACATTCACTGGATCCAGATAAAGGTCCATAAGGAAGTTATCTATTCTCCTGAGGAAGGTTCCCCACTCAAAAAGGTTACAGCCTATACCTATTAGAAGGGCCTTGTCAGTTTTTGACTTCTCCCTAATTATTGTTTGCCTGAGGCTGTTCCAGAAATCAGATTCATCGAGATGATCAAAGGGAGTGAAGCCAAAACCACCCCATATCACCCTTGACATTTGCCAGTCAATATCTTTGTAATCAGAAGGATACCCGTCAATATACGGAAATATCAACTGATCGAAGAAAGTAGCGCCAAGCGGCATTTTGCCAATAAATTCACCAGTCTTTCCCGGTGCCAGCCAGCTTCCGTCAGGTTGTTTCACGGGGTTGAACCATTTCGGATAAAAGGCCGGTACTCCGCGTATCAGTTCCAGTTCATGCCAGTAATTTTCCTGAGTATTGAAAAACCTGCCAGCATCAAGTACGTCAACATGAAAATGATCAAGCAGTTCCATAGGTGGCTGATTTACCTGCTGGATAACATCGTAAACCCGGTTTTTAAGGTGAGTGAGTCCAAGATGTCTGATAAGCTTGTGATAAGCAACAGCGGATATACCTGAACTCGGTGTTGCTCCTAGATCGACAGGAACCCTGTCGGGCTGGCGGTGACTTATTGCCGATAAAATGCGTTCTCGTGAATTCATAATAATAGTATTATCCTATTGATCTAAAGCCCCCTATAGGGGGTTTGGGGGTAATAACAAACTAAAATTCAACTTCAATAAATTTCACTTCAAAAGGCTTCAGCGATACACTCTGAAGCGGCTGTCCAATGGCCTTGCCTGTTGCGCTGACTTCTGTTATTTTTTTCACAGTACGCCCCGGCACGGCAGATGACAAACTTACTTCAGCACTTTTACCTTCCAGCTCACGGAATCTGAGAAGAAGGGCACCCGGTTTTGTGAAAGAAGGTCTGCTGTTTGCGAGCATGGCATTCTTATCCCCGGTAATTTTAAGAGTCTCAAGGCTTGCGGATTTAAACTCATTTTCACCTGCAGGGAAAGTCCTTGACGGGAAATGATTCCTTTCCCCCCAGGCATACCTGCTTGCAAATGTGTTAGTTGTATCTGAAGAAGATGTTATTCTGTAGCCCCAGCTGAATGCTCCCTCCTGGTATGAACGGAAGTTTGTGAACCAGTAATTATTCATCACCCAGGAGTAAAGCCAAGTTTTTCCTGCCTTTGGTATCCTGTCATACTTGTTCATGTTGAAATCGCTGAAATGCCACAAGGGCACCTCATTGCTAACGACAACTATCTGACCGCTTTTCCCCCGTACTGAAACAAAATTCTGTGCTGCATTCCAGTCTGTGGCGGAACCGGGAAGCTGCTGTCCCTGTGACAGTATCCCCCCTATTGTTTCAAAAACTATTCTTGACCCGGGAAGGGAGAAAGGAAATGCAACATATAGCGCTTCAGGATCGGTAATAATCAACTTGTGAGCCATATATCTTATTTCAAGCATCTTGCGATTCCTGTACAAGCGAATTTCTGTGTCTATCCCTTTCGGTGCTCCCTCAGTGCCTTTTTCAAAACCTTCAAGATCATAAGATATCTTTATGCTTTCCCATACTGCACCTTTGATGCCCTTTTCAATTTTTACATTGGTGACTGTGGATCTTACAAATGGAGAAACATCTCTCTTCTCACTTGTTTCCCTTACGGGCTGACCAAGCTTATACTGATTCTGCGGATCATACAGATCAATGTTCAATTCCTTGTCATACAATGAATTAATTGAGCCTGTCTCTTTGTCAATTACCATCCTGTAATATTCATTTTCAAGTATTTCCCGGTTACCTTCCTCATCATCTTTTGCATTGAAGCCGGGAAGTTCGATCCTTAAAGCCTTGTATCCCATTGCAGGAATATCCTTCACATCCATCACCCACCAGGCCCCTTCGGCACGTTTGCTTACTATCTGTGCAGGAACCTCTTCTCCGGTTGAAATATCAACTATCCTGGTACGTGTTCTGACCGGAAGTACCTCATAATCAACAAACAGATTAACAGTTCCGGAACGGTTCCACCCCAGAGGATTCATTATGTAAATAAGCGGGAAATCAGCTTTTTTAAGGTAAGGCTGAAACCTGGCCAGGGCTTCTTCATTAAGCAATGTCACCTTTTTCAGAGCTTCCCAGGCATAAGCGCCCTTCTGCAGCCATTGCTTTGTTGAGTTCTCGGAATAAGGATGACTGACACTTTCATCCGCTCCGCATGTGTGTTCGTCAAAGAAGATTATATTTTCATTTATATGGTCAATTTCAGACTCCAGGTCAGGGCTCAGCTCCCCTCCCATTGCAGAAACCATGGCAAACAATCCTTCGTCAACCTGTATTATGTTTTTTGCTTTTCTCGATTCAGCTGTTTCCCGTGAAGTAGAACCATAGCCATCTGTCCACCAGTCGAGCCATGCCTTTCTGTACACCGGCAACTTTTCTGAGTAGTTCTTTTCAACATATTGCGGAAACTGACCCGCCACTGTCAGTCTGAGCTTAGGATATTCATATTTTTTGTTCCACTCTAAAACATTTTTGCAGGCAGCAGTTGAAGGAGGGGCATTATCAGTAAAATAACCCGAGAATTGTATTCCTATCTTATCGAAAGGATAGCCTTTTCTATCCAGGTCAGCCAGGTGACCAAGAAGGTTTTCAGGCTTAAGCGCCTCGCTTTCAGCGCCGAAGAAATTTCCCGTCATGTAATGATCAGCTCTGAAGGCAAGCAACTTCGCACCCGAAGGAGCTTCCCACCAGAAACACGTGGGTTTGTCGAAGGGCAGCACGGATCTGGTTTCATTGATGCCCATTATCAGGTATTTAACACCTGTATTTTTAAAATAGTCTGGCATGCACCATGCTATTCCGTTAACATCATTCTGCATGGCTGTACTTACCGGGATGTTAAGTTTTGAAAATTCACGGAGTGGCTGCAGGAAGTCAAACATGACGTTTTCATCAGCTATCTCGGCCATATTTGCATACATGCCCATAACTTCGATCCTGCCTTCAGAGATCCTTTTCAGGAACCTGTCGACCTGGGCCTTTGGTCTCGACCTGAGATATTCCCTTGTTACCCATGATGATTCACAGGTCCACCTGAATTTAGCCTCATCAGGCAGATTATCAGCCTGATCGCAATAATCAAGGGCATAATCGATATATCTCATCTGCTCTGCAAGGATTTCCGATTGTGGTCTGGTGTAGCCAATATCGGTATGAGAATGCTGGGCAAGATATATCTCCCACTTTTTCGGAGGAAGGGCATTTATTGAATATGTCTGGGATTTAGCTCCGTCAACAATAATATCAAGGTTTACCTTTTTTGCCTTTGTGACAGCCGGTATTGTGACCAGATACCTGTTGGTTCCCTTATTCAATTTACCGTTCACAGGTTCTGTACCACCAGTAATCCGTATTTTTCCCTCATAATCACTGATGCATAATGCAATGATCTGCTGGTAGCTTTTTCCACCTTCCTTGAACAGCACCGGAGCATTAAGAAGTTCAATCCGGCATGAAGAAGGAACCTGGCATTCGGCAATTCCATCAATCAGCACAAGACAAAGTAATAACATGATAGTTTTGAAAATCCTCATATTTTCCATAATTTTCATGTGTTTATTATATCAAAAATAAGGAACTAAATAATAACCTGTAACCTATACATCTATGAAAAACACCTCAATGATCCGTTTTTCTTTGCTATTAATTTTGGCCGGGGCATGTACCTCAAATACGCCAAAAGACAATTCACTGACATCCAGCGAGATTGACAAAGGATGGAAGCTTCTTTTTGACGGGGTGAGCCCGCGCGGATGGATCAATGCAAAAACAGGTGTCTTTCCTGCAACAGGCTGGGAAATAAAGGAAGGCATGCTTGTTATAACACCTGAGACAAAAGGTGAAAACGGCGGAGGTGATATTGTTACAGAAGGAAAGTTCACAAATTTTGAATTCCAGGTTGATTTCAACTATACTGCTGGGGCCAATTCAGGAATAAAATATTTTGTTGACACAGAAAGGGATAGTGGTGCGCTGCGATCAATAGGCTGTGAGTACCAGATCCTTGATGATAAAATGAATCCGGATGCCCAGGCCGGTATCAGCGGAAACCATAAGCTGGCCTGTCTCTATGACCTTCTTCCTCCGGTTCATGTAAATGACAAAGGACCCGGAGCATGGAACACTGCAAAGATTGTTGTCAATGGCAATCATGTTCAGCACTGGCTAAACGGAGAGATGACAGTTGAGTATGAAAGAGGTACAGAGCTTTGGAAAGAAATGGTGTCAAAAAGCAAATACAAAGATTTTGAAGAATTCGGCATGACTCAGGCAGGAAGGATACTTTTACAGGATCACGGAGGAAAAGTAGCGTTTAAGAATATAAAGATCAGGGAGATAGATTAGGGCAGAAGGCGAAAGGCGAAAGGCGGAAGGGCAAAAGGGCACAAAGGCGCAACGGCACAATGGGTGTTGGTTAAGGCTCCCCTCCCTGGAGGGGCTGGGGGTGGGTTAAAACTATTATGAAATTATATTGTATTGATTAACAAGGAATAAAAGCCAATGAAAATCAATTTAATCAAAGCTACTTTACTTTTTGCACCTTATGCACTTATTCCTTCAGGATGCACAAGAGAAAAGGTCACGGAAAAGCCTAATATTCTTATTGTTATGGGCGATGACATTTCCTTTCCACACATGGGCGCCTATGGTACAGGATGGGTAAAAACACCAGGATTCGACAGGGTGGCAAAAGAGGGATTGCTCTTCATGAATGCATACACACCAAATGCAAAATCTTCTCCTTCAAGGGCTTGTTTCCTTACCGGACTTAACAGCTGGCAGCTTGAAGAGGCAGGTAATCATGTTCCTTATTTTCCGGATAAGTTCACCTCCTTCATAGAGACCCTTGGGAGAAATGGTTATTTCACCGGTTACACTGCAAAAGGCTGGGCTCCCGGCGTTGCTGTTGATGCTGCAGGCAATCAGCGTCTTCTGACAGGAAAGGCATTTAACTCTAAAAAGTCAGTACCGGAAACTTCTGGCATCTCAGATATTGATTATGCTGCAAATTTTGAGGATTTCCTGAATGAAAGAACTGACAATAAGCCATTTTTCTTCTGGTATGGATCAACAGAACCGCACAGGAGATATGAAACAGGTTCAGGAGCTGCTAAAGG
>CAZEYY010000102.1:5963-13915 GCA_964516485.1 uncultured Rikenellaceae bacterium | reverse complement strand
CCCCTCCTTCAAAAGGAGGGGAGAATTTAACCTGACTACCTCATACTAAGCAATCCTCAGGCTGACGGCTATGCCCAACCCCCGGGGAGCTTAAAAATTATTGATATGCTGTTCGAAAATTTGAATGAGAAAACTAATAAGTAGTTATATGAAAAAGAATATCAATCTATTGATTATATGTTTATTATTGTTCGTTGCACATTCAACTCTGAATGCACAGGAAGATGAAAGATATGTTCCCGAAACTGATCCGCTTGTCCTTAAGAAACTTGAGGAGTGGCAGGATCTCAAATTCGGGCTCCTTATGCACTGGGGACCATACAGCCAGTGGGGTGTTGTTGAGTCATGGTCAATATGTGCCGAGGATGAACCATGGTGCAGGAGGAATAATCCAAACTATGTGGAATACAAGAAGGATTATGAAAATCTCCAGACTACATTCAATCCTGTTGATTTTGACCCTGTTCGCTGGGCAAAAGCAGCAAGAAATGCAGGCATGAAATATGTTGTCTTTACAACAAAGCATCATGATGGCTTCTGCATGTTCGATACAAAACTTACGGATTACAGGATTACTGATATAAAAACACCATTTCACACAAATCCCAGGGCAAATATTGCAAAGGAGGTTTTCAATGCTTTCAGGGCCGAAGGTCTCTGGGCAGGAGCGTACTTTTCAAAACCTGACTGGCACAGTGAATATTACTGGTGGCCGAATTTTGCAACACCAGACAGAAATCCTAATTACGACCTTTCAAAATATCCGGAACGATGGGAGAATTTTGTGCAGTTTACCCAGGGTCAGATAATGGAACTTACCGGAGGTGATTATGGCAAGCTCGATATTCTGTGGCTTGACGGAGGGCAGGTTCAGAAGATGTCAGAAGAAAGCATAAGGAAGCATATCACGGCTCCTGATTACAAATTTGCAAGGATACAGAGCCAGGATATCAGGATGGATGAGCTTGTTGCAAAGGTAAGGGCAAAGCAACCGGGAATGATAGTTGTTGACAGGGCGGTTTACGGAAAGAACCAGAATTATCTTACTCCTGAGAACCGGGTGCCTGAGCATGCACTACCCTATCCCTGGGAATCATGCATTGTTGCAGGAGAGAGCTGGTCATGGAAGCCTGATGCGAAATATATCACCAGTACGGAAGCAGTTCACATGCTGGTGGATATAGTTATAAAAGGAGGGAACCTTCTTCTTAACATCGGTCCCGGGCCACAAGGACAATGGCATGATGAGGCGTATAAACTGCTTGAGGATATCGGTGGCTGGATGAAAGTAAACAGTGAAGCTATTTACGGGACCAGGGCGCTTGAGCCTTATAAGGAAGGAAAAGTATGTATTTCAAAAAAAGGCAGTAATACAATCTATATTTATTATCTGGCTGATGAGGGAGAAAGACTGCCATCACAGATTGGAATGATAAATTTTGCACTTCCTGAGAAAGCGCGCGTGCAGCTTGTTGGTACCGGAGCATCTATCAAATGGACCAGAACAGGAAAGGGATTTAATGTTATTATCCCTGAAAAGGTGAGGAATAATCCTCCTTCAAAGTATGTGGTAGTTCTTAAGGCAACTTTCTGACAGACAGTTTTATATTGCCCTGTTTTATGAATTAAAGCAGTCAGGTGTTAAAGTAAGATTCTGCCGCCGAGCTGTTTTGAGATAACACCCAGGGCAACACTAAGGCTTGAATATCTTTTCTGAAGGAGTATAGTCCTTTCTTTGTCATTGTTCTTAACAGCTTCCTCAAGCTGTAGCATAATCTCTTTCCTGAGAATATTTATCTTGTCGCTTTTGAACTTCAGAACAGCATCGCTTACTATCTCCCTGAGCTTCATTTCTTCTGTTTCAACATAGGTCTGTTTTTCCTTCCATATCTTACTGAGCTCATAAGAGTCAGCAAGCAGGTCGGCAGCCAGACTTGAAATTGCCGGGTCTTCATGCTTCACAAACACTTTATCGCCTGTAATGAGTCCCTGCTGGGAGTGAAACCTGAATTCAGCAAAGATCCTTGCACAGACAGAATCACTGAAGTCAAGCTCGTCAGAAGTTAATTCCCTCACAACATAATCGGCAACTGTGAGTATTTCCTCCCTGCCGTCTTCCTTGTTTATAAGGCGCTCAAATTCAACACTTCCGAATTTAAGCAGTAATCTTATTATTTCTCTTTCCGAGTAATACGATACTGGCTCCTGCTTTATCTGCCTTATTACAGGTTGAGGCTTTACAGGCAAATCTTCAGGACCGGGATACTTGTTCCTGTCCTGGAAATTTTTCTGAGACCGCAGCTTGTTTACCTCATTATAAAGTATAGGTTCAGCAACCTCAAGCAGCGTGCTGCACTCTTTAATATATACAGTCCGTGTAATTGCTTCGGGAATGACGGCGATTGATTTGACAACATCCCTTATAAGATTTGCCTTAAGCACAGGATCATTGCTGGCTTCGGACATGAGAAGCTGAGTTTTGAAGCGGATGAAGTCAGTCTCATTATTTTTCAGGTACTGTCTGAATTCCTCGTTGCTGACCTTCTTTGAATAAGAATCAGGATCTTCGCCTTCAGGCAGGAGCACTATCTTGACATTCATCCCTTCCTCCAGGACAATGTCAATACCTCTTATTGAGGCCTTTATGCCGGCGGAATCGCCATCATAGAGTATTGTAAGGTTAGGAGTGAACCGCTTGACAAGCTTCACCTGTTCTACAGTAAGAGAGGTGCCTGAGGAAGCGACAACATTTTCAATGCCGGCTTCATGCATCGACATTACATCGGTATAACCTTCAACCATGTAGCATTTATCCTCCTGGGTGATTGTTTTCCGCGCCTGGTACATACCATAGAGGATACGGCTTTTATGATAGATCTCCGACTCGGGAGAGTTCAGGTATTTTGCAGTTTTTACATCCTTTTTGAGTATCCTCCCGCCAAAGCCCAGCACCTGCCCCGACAATGAATGGATCGGAAACATCACCCTGCCGCTGAACCTGTCAAAGATCTTCTCTTCTCCCTGTATTGAAAGTCCTGTTTTAATGAGGAAGTCCTGCTTGTATCCCTCCTCGAGAGCCCTTTTTGAAAAGGCATCTCTTTTTTCGAGGCTGTAGCCCAGCTCAAACTTTTTCAATGTATCCTGCCGGAATCCCCTTTCCTTGAAATAGGTAAGGCCTATTGTGATTCCCTCGTCGCTGTTAAAGAGGTTTTCGGCAAACTGCCTGGCAGCATAAGCAGTAACAACAAGAAGGCTTTCACGCTCGTTCTGTTTCTCGAGTTCTTCCCTCGAGAGTTCTTTCTCAACAACATCAATATGGAATTTTCTGGCAAGGTATTTCAGAGCTTCAGGGTAAGTGAGATGCTCATGTTCCATTATGAAGTTGACAGAATTACCAACTTTGCCGCAACCGAAACATTTGAAGATCTCTTTTGAAGGAGATACGGTGAACGAAGGAGTTTTTTCGTTATGGAAAGGACAGAGTCCCAGGTAATTCACTCCCCTTTTTTTCAGCTGAACGAATTCGCCCACAACATCCACAATGTTTGCGGCATCAAGAATACGGTCTATTGTCGGGCGGTCGATCATTGATCAAAGATAGGAGTTAATTGCTTATTTTCAGTCATCTTTTGTGATCCCTTCCCGTCCCAACAGCTATCGGGAGTTATCTGTACTCGCGGGTTGTCCAAAATGTCAAAATCAATTAACCACAAAGCACACAAAGAAAGTTCACAAAGGGCACAAAGAAATAATAATCAATGATTTATCTCTGTGAACTCTGTGCTCCCGATAAATATCGGGACTTTGTGTCCTCTGTGGTTATAAATAGCTTTTTGACAACCCTGAAGTTCGTACTAACTGTTTCTTACAACTTCAATTTTGATGCTGATGTCATCAATTTCAACCTCACGCACTGAAGGTGTGAAATCCTTAACAAGAGTAACAGTAGTTGCAAGGGTTTGTGACCCGATATATGCTGCATGTCTTTTAACTGCTTCCCTTACAAACTCATTATCTTCAATCTTAACTGTAATCTTGTCAGTAACATCAAAGCCTGTTTCCTTGCGGATATTCTGGATCCTGTTAACAAATTCACGGGCAATGCCTTCATAACGAAGCTCGTCAGTTACAGTCACATCGAGGGCAACAGTAAGCCTGCCTTCATTGGCAACCTGCCAGCCGGGGATATCTTCTGAAATTATCTCCACATCGTCAAGAGTTATGACTACTTCCTGACCATTGATATTGAGCTTCCTGCCTTTTTCACTTTCGAATGCAAGTATTTCCTGTGCACTGAAGGCAGCTATAGCATTGCTTATATCCTTCATAAGTTTTCCGTACTTCGGACCGAGGGTCTTGAAGTTGGGTTTTATCTTCCTTACAAGCACAGAGGATGTGTCATCAATATATTCAACCTCTTTAACATTGACCTCGGCAAGGATAAGATCCTTCACCGCCTCGAATTTTGATCTGAAATTACTATCAGGCACAGGGACCATTATCTTTGCCAGCGGCTGACGCACCTTAATGCTTACTTTCCTTCTCAGCCCGAGGATCATGGAAGAAACCTTCTGTGCTATATCCATTCTTTCCTCGAGGGACTTGTCAATAAGTGACTCGTCAAATCCCGGGAACAATGCGAGGTGAACAGAATTTTCAGTATGTTTTCCTGTAACGCTGTTAAGATCGGTAAAGAGCCTTTCCATGAAGAAAGGCGCTATGGGAGCTGCAAGCTGGCTTACTGTCTCAAGGCAGGTGTAAAGTGTCTGGTAAGCAGCAATCTTGTCCTTGTCGTATTCGCCACCCCAGTAACGTTTGCGGTTGAGGCGGACATACCAGTTGCTGAGGTTTTCAGTTACAAAGTCCTGTATAGCCCTTCCTGCCCTTGTAAGATCGTAATCGGAATAGCAGAAGCTGACCTCCTTCACAAGAGAGTTAAGAAGAGATATGATCCATCTGTCTATTTCCGGTCTTTCACTAACAGGGATATCTTTTTCAGTGTACCTGAAATTATCCACGTTAGCATAAAGGGCAAAGAATGAATATGTGTTATATAAGGTTCCGAAGAACTTCCTTTTAACTTCATCCACTCCCGATATATCGAACTTAAGGTTATCCCATGGCTGTGCATTTGTTATCATGTACCACCTGAGCGGATCTGAGCCGTACTCTTCAATTGTAGTAAAGGGATCTACGGCATTGCCCAGGCGTTTTGACATCTTGTTCCCGTTTTTATCGAGCACAAGGCCGTTTGAAATGATATTTTTAAATGAAACCGAATCAGAGATCATTGTGGCAATTGCATGCAGGGTAAAGAACCAGCCTCTTGTCTGGTCTACACCCTCGGCAATAAAGTCAGCCGGGAACATAGTGTGGAAAGAATCCTTGTTTTCAAAGGGATAATGAGCCTGTGCATAAGGCATGGCTCCTGAGTCGAACCACACATCAATCAGATCAGGTTCCCTGAACATCTTTTTGCCGCTTGCGCTTACAAGAATTATCTCATCAACAAAAGGCCTGTGAAGATCAAATTTCTGATAATTCTGCTCACTGTTGTCTCCCTCTTTATAATCATTAAGAGGATTTGTTTTCATGAACCCTGCTTTAACTGACTTTTCAATTTCAGCCTTCAGTTCTGAAGCAGAGCCAATGCATTTCTCTTCTTTTCTGTCTTCGGTTACCCATATAGGCAGCGGAGTACCCCAGTAACGTGAACGGGAAAGGTTCCAGTCGACAAGGTTTTCGAGCCATTTTCCAAACCTTCCTGCTCCTGTCGACTGCGGTTTCCAGTTGATTGTATTGTTAAGCTCTATCATGCGGTCACGGAACGCGGTAGTGCGTATGAACCATGCATCAAGAGGGTAGTATAATACAGGCTTATCAGTCCTCCAGCAGTGAGGATAGCTGTGAACATGCTTCTCAATTTTGAAGGCCTTGCCCTGCTGTTTGAGCATCACAGCTATCTCAACATCAAGTGTTTCGTCATCACCTGAGCGTGAGGCATCATACTCATTTTTAACAGGTTTGGCTGCATATTCAGAGTAGGTCTTTACATTGACGCTGTTCTTTACAAAAGCCTCATCGAGATCTTCTATTGGTATCATGAATCCCCGTTTATCAACCATGGGGCCCATTGAACCATCTTTCCTCTTCATTATGAGAGGAGGGACACCATTATCCTTTGCAACCCGGTAGTCATCAGCACCGAATGTAGGAGCAATATGGACTATTCCGGTACCGTCTTCTGTAGTGACAAAATCCCCGGTTAAGACCTTAAAAGCTCCTTCTCCCGGATTTACCCAGTCAATCAGTTGTTCATACACTACTCCCTTAAGGTCGTTTCCTGAGAATTCGCCAGTGACCTTGTATGGTATTTTTTTGTCACCTGCCTTATATTCTGAGAAATGAAGGCCTGTATTTGCTTCAGGGAAATGCACATGCAGCAGTTCTTTAGCAAGCACAACTGTAACAGGTTCTCCTGAATAAGGATTGAAGCTTCTTACAAGTAAATACCTGATGTCTTTTCCGACAGCAAGGGCTGTATTTGACGGGAGGGTCCATGGTGTTGTGGTCCAAGCCATTATATGGACATCCTTTGTGTCGGCCTCATTAAAAAGAAATTCCGATTTTTTGTCCTTTACAACTCTGAACAGTGCAATGCAGGTTGTATCCTTCACGTCCCTGTAACAACCCGGAAGGTTAAGCTCATGCGAGCTTAGCCCTGTACCCGCAGCAGGTGAATAAGGCTGAATTGTATATCCCTTGTAAAGAACACCCTTTTCGTACAGTTGTTTAAGCAGCCACCAGAGCGACTCTATGTATCTGTTGTCATAAGTAACATAAGGGTGATCCATGTTCACCCAGTAACCCATTTTTCTTGTAAGGTCTTCCCACAAGTCGGTATATTTCATGACATCTGTGCGGCAGGCCTTGTTGAAATCAACTATTGATATTTTGCTGCCGATGTCCTCTTTTGTTATTCCCAGAGCTTTCTCAACCTGCAGTTCAACAGGAAGTCCATGAGTGTCCCATCCGGCCTTGCGTTTGACCATATAACCACTCTGCGTCTTGAAGCGGCAGATGGCGTCTTTTATTGTACGCGCCATTACATGGTGAATCCCGGGGATGCCGTTGGCGGAAGGAGGGCCTTCAAAAAAGACAAATTCACCTTTTCCATTTACTTCACGGATACTTTTATGAAAGGTATCATTCTCATCCCAAACCTTAAGTATATCCTTGTTAACCTGTGAAAGATCAAGGCCTTTATACTCGGGAAAACGTTTTGACATAGCTGCTTAATAAAAAATTTCGGCAAAGATAGGAAAAAAGGCGCAAGGCACAAGGTGAAAGGCGGAAGGCGAAAGGCGAAAGGAAGAAAGGTACTGGTACCGTGCGTCGTGCGTCGTGTGTCGTACGCCTTATTTACCCAGAACCTGCTTTACGATTTTGGCAATATATTTCCCGAGTATGTCAAATTCGAGGTTGACTATTGTTCCTTTCTTAATCTGGTGGAAGTTGGTGACCTGGTATGTGAAAGGGATTATTGCCACCTGGAAGGATTTCTGCTGCGAGTTTACAACTGTCAGGCTAACTCCATTGACTGAAACAGAGCCTTTTTCAACAGTCATATAGTCATCCTGCGCAGGTTCGTATTCAAAAGTGAAGTACCAGCTGCCACCGGCTTCTCTGACGCCTGTACATACGGCGGTCTGATCAACATGTCCCTGTACCATGTGCCCATCGAGGCGGCCATCGAGCCTGGCGCTTCGCTCAAGGTTAACCTTGTCACCCGGTTTGAGCAGTCCCAGGTTGGTCTTCTCAAGGGTTTCCTTAATTGCTGTAACAGTGTAGGTTTCATTATCTTTTCTGACAACGGTAAGGCATACGCCATTGTGTGAAATGCTCTGGTCGATCTTCAGTTCATTTACGAATGAGCATTTCATTGTTATATG
>CAZEYY010000102.1:4130-5863 GCA_964516485.1 uncultured Rikenellaceae bacterium | reverse complement strand
TCCAGATCAGTTTTTTCCCGAACCCAAGCCTGTTATCAGTCATCTTGATGTAAGTCAGTTTGAGGATCCATAGTCTGGTATCCATCAGGGCTGCAACCGGGAAGCGTTTAAGGTATGCTGATTTTGCCCTGGAATGGAGCTCTCCCTCAGGTTCGGAGATTGTGCCCCGGAACTGTATGCCCCTGATCTTGCCAACAATCATTGTCTCAAGGACAACAGATCCTGCCACGGAAGGATTTAGCACGAACTCCCTGCCGTGTTGTGTTTCAGCATCACTTGTAAAGACTAAGGCATTTTCCTCTTCAAGGTAAACATAAAAGCAGTTTGCGCACCATGGTTCATTGTTCACTGAAGTGGCAACAGTGAGTACATGATGTTTTCTGAAGAATTTTTTTATCCTTTCGTCAGGCATTTTCCATCCATCTGTAAGTGTCATTTTCAAATCCTGCCAGGTCGATAATGCGGTTGACTACAGTTAATACAAGCTCCTCAATAGTCGACGGTTTGCTGTAGAATGATGGTGAGGCCGGGCAGATGACAGCTCCGGCAAGGGTGAGAGTTCTCAGGTTCTCAATATGTATGAGGTTATAGGGAGCTTCACGGGGAACAATTATCAGTCTCCTTTTTTCCTTCAGCATAACATCAGCTGCGCGAGTTGTAAGATCATCAGAGCTTCCGTTTGCAATTCTTCCTGTTGAACCCATCGAGGCCGGGCATATAATCATTGTGTCAAAAGAAGAAGAACCTGATGCGAACGGGGCATAAAAAGATTTGTTTGAATACTCCTTCGCAGGATAATTGGCAATGAATTCCGATCCTGTTTCAGAAAGCCATATCTCCCTGGCAGTATCGGAAAGGATAATTGCTATTTCTTCCGGGGGATTTTTAAGGGTCCTTAGTTTTTCGAGGAGAAGCTTAGCATATATTGATCCGCTTGCTCCTGTTATTGCCAATACTATCTTTCTGGTACGAGGAGGCATTTGTCTTTATATCAGGATGTAAATGTAGTGATTTTTTGTATGAAGTTCAGAACGCAGAGTTTAGGAACTGACACTGAGATCACTGAGAAGCACTGAGCAACACAGAGAAAGAAGATTCTGAATAATTAGTGTGCAACTGTATTACCTTGATAGCAATCTATCTGTCATTATCTTAACGCCTTTTGATGCACCTTCGCTTACAACTTCAATTTTCCTGTAGCCCGGAACTGAAACCTCATTAGGATCAATAAGCCAGAGGGAGGCACTCTGCGGGGCATAGTTTACAAGTCCGGCTGCAGGGTAGACATTGAGTGATGAACCTATAACGACAAAGATCTCAGCTTCTGAGGCAAGTCCTGCAGCTTCATCCATCATAGGCACATCCTCTCCAAACCAGACTATATGCGGTCGCAACTGACTTCCTTTTTCGCACAGGTCACCGGGATTGATATCCCTGTAGCCGATATCATATATCAGGGTCCTGTCGGCAGTGCTCCTTGCCTTTGTAAGTTCGCCATGCAGATGGAGTATTTTTGAACTGCCTGCACGTTCATGAAGATTGTCAACATTCTGAGTAATTATCTGAACATCGAAGTACTTTTCAAGCTCTGCAAGTCCCTTATGTCCCGCATTGGGCATGCAGGTTTCAAGCTGCCTGCGGCGTTCATTATAGAATCTCAGTACCAGGTCGCGGTTTTTCTGCCATGCCATTGGAGTTGCAACTTCCATAACATCATATTCTTCCCACAGACC
>CAZEYY010000102.1:0-4030 GCA_964516485.1 uncultured Rikenellaceae bacterium | reverse complement strand
TCTGCCATGCCATTGGAGTTGCAACTTCCATAACATCATATTCTTCCCACAGACCTCCTGTATCCCTGAAAGTTTTTATGCCACTTTCAGCGCTCATACCTGCACCTGTGAGGACTACCAACTTTTTCATATTATTCTAATTCTCCGGATTTAGACTGACTTAATTAATTTAGAGACTGTCATTTGCATAAAATCCACTTTGTCTGATAAATTAATCTCGCAAAGCCGCTAATAATTTTCTTTAGCGACTTAGCTGGAAACCTCACTTAAGCAGAATTTGGTTCTTGGCATCTAGTGTAACAATGAACAACTATTTCTTCAGCCTCTTCTTCTCAACAGAATAGCCATCCTCCTTCCACTTTTTTAAACCGCCTTCAAGATTATACACTGACCTGAAGCCTTTTTCTGCGAATTTTTCAGCAACTCTTTTACTGCGAAAGTCGGTTGTACAGTAAAAGAAAAGAGGTCTTGATTTATCAATTGTGTCGGCTGCATAATCGATGTTCCCGGATGAAGGAATGTTTACAGCGTCCTTAATCCGTGATTTTTTGAATTCAAAAAATTCTCTTACATCAATTATCATTGCATTGTCATCCTTCAGGTAATTAAGGTGAAAGTAATAGGGATCGAGGTTTGCATATTTAATTGAATCAACAGTTTGCGGGAAAGCCTGCAATACAGAGATTACAATAAGTATTGATAGAGATGCAGTAGTTTTCATAAAAAACCGGCCAGATATAAAGGTAGGGAATTATTTGGTTTGCAGAATCCTGTTTCAGCCCACAGCTTGATATTATGAACAGAAAAGCCCCTTATTTTCATAAGAGGCTTAATTGTATTGTTTTGATGACAGGGGGATAAGCCCTGTGATTTAAATTCTGCTTATTTATTTCTGCTTCATTTTTGCATCCATGCAAAGAGTAGCATGAGGAACTGCCCTGAGTCTTTCCTTTGAGATAAGCTTGCCGGTCTCGCGGCATATTCCATAGGTCTTGTTCTCAATCCTTATGAGAGCAGCCTGCAGATGCTGTATGAATTTAAGCTGTCTCTGAGCAAGACGGCCTGCTTCTTCCTTTGATAAAGTTGTAGCACCCTCTTCCAGAACCTTGAAGGTAGGAGAAGTATCCATTGTGTCATTACTCTCTTCGTGAGTTATGCTGGATTTCAGTATTTCATAATCTTTTTTAGCCTTATCCAGCTTCATGAGGATGATCTGTCTGAACTCCTCAAGCTCTTCGTCGGAATATCTTGTCTTCTCAGCCATAGGATAAGATTTTTTAATTATCCGGCAAAGGTATGATTTTTTAATTAATATAAAAATGTGTTAAAAATAATGGGAAACCGGCCACTGGCTAACGATGACCGGAAGACGCTAGTTACTCCTTGCCTTATAGAACATGATATTCCACATCGATTTGAAGAAATATCTGATATCTGTTCTTATGGGGTGCTTGTCGTAAGCATTGAGATATTTAAGTTCAGAAGCCTGGATGGCATCAAGATCTGAGGGCATATCGGCATAGAATGGAGGGATAAGTCCGGGTTTATATTTTATTCTCCGTTCCCTGACCTCGGGACGGTAAAGCTCGAAATAATGCCTGCTCAGGGGTCTTATACCGAAAAGCTTCATGTCGCCTCTGAAATAGTTAATCAGCATTGGCAGTTCATCGAGCCAGATCTTTCTGCAAACTGCACCCCATGATGTAATCCTGAAATCGTGCCTGAACTTTCCTCCTTCCTGAAGGTCATGAAGCCTGTAAACATAATCCTGGATATATTCGGAATAGGGATGCATGGTCCTAAGCTTGTATACTTTAATTATTTTACCCGCCTTGCCAACACGCGGCAGTGCAATAAGCGGGCTGAAAATGTTTTCATTGACAGGAACAGGGTTAAAGTATTTCCTTGCTTCGATGCACAATAAGTTACCTATGAACGACTCCTGTTTTATTCTGAATCCGGCTCTTGACAGTCTGCCAAGTGCTTCAGCCCTTGAGATTACTGCATTTTCACCTCTTGTAAGAAGGAAATATATCTTCCTTGTCCATTTTAGCTTTGGCATTACCCTCTTTATCACAAAATCAAGAGTGTAATAAATGTAATTCAGCACTGGTGGAAATTTCTTCAGGATCCTGCTTTTTCTCTGGTCTTTTGTTTCTACACAGCAGAAGAAATATCCCTTCTCCCTGAGCTTACAATTAACTGCATCCATAAAATCATCAAGCCTTTTGATGTCATTTATCTTATGCAGGTTTATAATATAGTTGTAATCGTCATGGCTGAGGCTTGTAATATTGAATATTGTTGTCGTCGAAAGTACTGCAGTATGGCTTGTGAGTTTATTTCCTGTCATTTTCAGGATGGCATTTGTCATCTCTTTTCCGCACTCGTTCTCAAGGGCCTTTATTATTGACGGATGTACCTCGGCTTTTTCTTCAGGATGCTTTCCACTTCCGTTAGTGCCTTTCACGAGGTCATATTCACTTGGTTTATGATAGGCTTTGTATTTTTCATATTCCTCATAATCCTGAACAGAGGCCTTCTTGTAAGCTATAAACAATGCTCCAAAGGCCAGTTCGAGGAAGGTTGCGACAGCTGCAGTTCCCAGGACGATAGTTCTTGAATAATGAACGTCCCGGATAGTATACATGAGCAGGGCAGCTATGCCGATAGCTATCAGGTTGCTTGTAAGGACTTTAAAAAGGAGGGAGGTATAATTTACAATCTGCCCTCTGTGAAGTTTACCATTAAGAAGAGAAACAATAATCCAGATCAAGACAAGGCCGGCAAAGAAAGGAGTATGAGAGGGAAGATATGACCTAAGGCTGGCAGGCTTGCTCCATACCATAATAAGAAACGACACAGTAAGAATGCCAATATCAGCAATGAGTGTCAGAACCTTAAATCTGCTTTTTTCCATTTTCCCTGCGACTCCAGTTTACAGAATGCCAAATTTATGAAATTCCGACATATTCAGATATGACCATATTATAAGATGAATAGTTGCTTTGCCGGGATATCTTAATGTATTGTAAATAAGTGAAACTGTCCGAAAGCAACTTTTTTGTGCTGTTAATCACCAGAATGTAAATCAAACTTATGGCATATCATTCAAGGAAACTGCCAAGTATTGAACTTCCCTCCTTGCCCCGGTTCCTTCCATAAGGAGCCAGAGCCCTAATAAGCTTTCTTATAGGCATCGACTGGAGCCAGACCTTTCCTGTTCCTCTCATTGTGGCAAGGAAGATACCTTCACCGCCAAAGACCATTGATTTAAGACTTCCGGAGGCTTCAATATCGAAGTCGAGTGAAGGTTCAAAAGCAACAACACAGCCTGTATCTATCCTTAAAACCTCATTGTTCAGCTGTTTTTCAATAACAGTACCGCCTGCATGAATAAACGCCTTGCCGTCTCCTTCCAGCTTCTGCAGTATAAATCCTTCGCCTCCGAGCAGTCCGGCGCCAATTCTTTTGTTAAGAGTAACAGAAAGTTTTGTGCCCATCGCAGCGCAGAGAAATCCATCTTTTTGGACTATAAGACTGCCTCTCATTTCCTTAAGATCGACAGGGATAATTGTACCGGGATATGGAGCTGCAAAGGCCACCCTGCTTTTGCCCGGGTTGCCTGTATTTGTGAAGTGTGTGAGGAACAGTGATTCTCCTGTAATTATCCTCGATCCTGCCTGGAAGAGCTTGCCCATAAGTCCCTGGTCGGGCGATGAGCCATCTCCCATTTTAACTTCAAATGTTATGCCCTGCTCCATATATACCATGGAACCGGCCTCTGCAATAACTGTTTCACGGGGATCAAGTTCGATTTCAACGAACTGGATATCGTCTCCGAAAATTCTGTAATCTATTTCATGTGATATCATAGCTGATTTTTTTATTTCAATTAGTTTGTAATGCGAAATTAAGAATCGCTGCGGAGTAAGCGAAATGATATCAGAAAATTATTATTTTTGTCCCGGCAAAGGGTTGTTAGCTCAGTTGGTTTAGAGCATTACCTTGACAGGGTAGGGGTCACTGG
>CAZEYY010000101.1:0-14107 GCA_964516485.1 uncultured Rikenellaceae bacterium | reverse complement strand
AGATACATTATTCATCTGATAAGTCTCAAAACTGCCTTTGGCCTCTGCATTCTTCTGCCGCCATAACTTAAGAGTAAGATTCATATGTTTAATTGTATTTGTCAGGTTCTATTAGTCTATTCATTTAACCCTCCCCCAGCCCCTCCAGAGAGGGGAGCCTGGACATGAGTATAATTTTTTTCACCTTTCGCCTTTTGCCTTTCGCCTTCAACCTTTATTTATATGACCGTACTTTCATTTCGACTTCATCGAACTTAAGTTCTTCCTTATGAAGTATGGGAGCTTTGCCTTCACCGGCAAATTCCCAGGCAGCAACATAAGTGAATTCCTCATCATTTCGCAGGGCTTCACCATCGGGTGTCTGGAATTCCTCACGGAAATGAGCGCCACAAGATTCTTTTCTGTTAAGTGCATCATTGACAAGTAGTTCTGCGAGTTCGAACAGATCAGCCACCCTTCCTGCCTTTTCGAGCTCCTGGTTAACCTCATTCTGTGTTCCCGGTACATTCAGGTCTTTCCAGAATTCTTCCTTAAGCTCAGCAATAAGTTTAAGAGCTTCCTTCAATCCTGCCTCATTCCTGGACATTCCGCAGTGGTCCCACATTATCTTTCCCAGACGTTTATGGAAAGAGCCGGCATTCTGTTTACCCTTGATTGACATTAATTTGTTCAGCCTTTCCCTTACTTCTTTTTCTGCTTCGGAGAATTCAGGCCTGTCAGTTGCTATTCTACCTGTTCTAATTTCATCTGACAGGTAATTATTTATTGTGTTGGGCAGAATAAAGTATCCGTCACCTGCTGCCTGCATGAGTGAGCTGGCTCCCAGCCGGTTAGCGCCGTGGTCGGAAAAATTGGATTCTCCTATTGAATAAAGTCCGGGTAATGTCGTCATCAGCTCATAATCGACCCAGAGACCACCCATCGTATAATGCCCTGCAGGATAAATCCTCATTGGTTCGGTATATGGATCAATGCCGGTAATGTTCCTGTACATCTCAAACAGGTTACCGTATTTTCCTTCTATTGTCTTTTTACCCTGTTTTTTTATTGCATCCCTGAAGTCAAGATTAACTGCAAGTCCTGTTTCTCCAACACCATAACCGGCATCGCATCTTTCCTTTGCTGCTCTTGAGGCGACATCCCTCGGGACAAGGTTCCCGAATGTGGGATACCTTCTTTCAAGGTAGTAATCCCTGTCTTCCTCGGGAATATCATTGGCATGACGCTTGTCTCCTTTTGTTTTTGGAACCCAGATTCTTCCGTCATTCCTCAGGGACTCTGACATAAGGGTGAGCTTTGACTGGAATTCGTTAAGCTGCGGCACACTTGTGGGGTGTATCTGTATAAAGCTTGGATTTGCGAAGAAGGCCCCTTTTTTATGGGCTTTCCAGGCTGCAGAAGGATTCGAATTTACTGCAAGTGTCGACAGATAGTAAACTGTTCCATATCCTCCTGTAGCAAGAACGACGGCATGGGCAGAGTGCCTTTCGATCTCACCGGTAATAAGGTTTCTTGTTATTATGCCTCTTGCTTTACCGTCAATTACAACAAGATCAAGCATTTCACGCCTCGGGAAAATTGTTACTGAGCCCTTTTTAATCTGCCTGTTAAGCGAAGAATAGGTTCCAAGAAGACACTGCTGACCTGTCTGTCCTTTTGCATAAAAAGTTCTTGACACCTGAACTCCTCCAAACGATCTCGTGTCGAGAGTTCCTCCGTAATCACGGGCAAAGGGAACGCCAAGAGCCGTAAAATGATCTATGACCTGGTTGCTGACTTCAGCTGCCCTGTACACATTTGCTTCCCTGGCTCTGTAATCACCTCCCTTTATCATGTCATAAAAGAGACGGTAGGTGCTGTCATTATCATTCTGGTAGTTCTTGGTGGCATTTATGCCTCCCTGGGCAGCAACAGAATGTGCCCTTCGTGGCGAATCCTGATAACAGAATATCTTCACATTATAGCCCTGTTCGCCCAGAGCTGAAGCAGCTCCGGCGCCTGATATTCCGGTTCCAACAATAATTACCTCAAGTTTTTTCTTATTGGCAGGGTTTACAAGTTTTGTTGTTGCCTTGAATCTTGTCCATTTCTGAGCAAGAGGACCTTCTGGTATTTTGGAATCAAGTTTTCCCATATTTTCAAGTTTTCCTGATTACTATCTGAAAAGCCACAATGTAACTGATATATATGAAAAACCTGCAGGGATTGCAATTGCATATATCAGTGCTGCTTTCTTTACGACAGGAGTCCATATCCTGTGATTAAGTCCGAGAGTCTGAAAAGCAGATGAAAAAGCATGGTAAAGGTGAAATCCCAGGAGAATAAAACATGCCAGGTAAATGTAATTATATGCCGGTATCTTAAACAGATTGTGTGCTATTGTATAAAAATCTTCCGGGTCTCCCTGCACAAAACCAAGCTTGACAAAGTAAAAGTTAAAAAAGTGCAGTACAAGAAAAGTGAGTACACTTGCTCCGGTCCAGATCATGAATTTTGAAAAGAATGAAGTATCTGTCTTATTACCGCTTACATATCCGGTGGGTCTTGCAAGCCAGTTTGCCACCTGAAGTATTATCCCATAAGTTATGTGAATCAGAATTGCGGCCATCAGAACAACCTCAAATATTTTTATCAGAGGGAATGTGGCCATGAAATGAGCTGCACTGTTAAATGGTGCAGGATCGCTTCTGAGGAGCATGAAATTGATTATCAGATGTACAGGCAGGAAGGTAAGAAGAAACAGACCGGCCAGTGCCATCACAAACTTTTTTGAAATGGATGCAAAAAGGATTTTACTCATCGCTTTTGTTTATTAAAACCAGAGTTCAGATAATTAGCTACTTTTACAAAACTAATAAAATATAAGCATGCTGATTTCAATAAATAACAGAAAAATAGGGTATAGTGATAAAGGCAAGGGTCAGGTTATTTTTCTGGTTCACGGATATCTGGAAACAAAAGATGTCTGGGATGATTTTGCAGCAAGGTTAACAGATCATTACAGGGTCATTGCAATCGATCTCCCCGGGCATGGAGAATCCGACAGCCGGGGAACAGTAAATTCAATGGAGTTGTTTGCCGGATCCATGAAGGATCTGCTCGACAGTCTTGGAATTAAGAAGGCTTTTATTGCGGGTCATTCGATGGGTGGCTATGCTGTGCTTGCATTCAGGCAGATGTTTCCGGAATATCTTTCGGCTTATTCATTATTTCATTCACATCCCTTCAGTGACAAGCCCGCTGCTGTTGAAAAAAGAAAAATGAATATTGAAATAGTACATGCTGGTAAAAAAGATACAATGATACCGGATTTTGTGGCAGCCCTGTATTCTCAGTATAATCAGAAAAAATTCAGCAGGGAGATCGAAGCCTCGGTTTTATTATCTTCAGAAACTAAGGATGAGACGATAATTGCCGACCTTTATGGGATGATTGAAAGGCCGTCAAGGCTGGATCTGATTGAGGACGGTACAATTCCGTTTCTGTGGATTCTCGGGCGGCATGACAGTCATATTAATGCAGACGAGATGCTAAGGATTGTAAATCTTCCCTCTGGTTCTGAAGCCTTTATACTGGAGAATTCAGGACACATGGGATTCATTGAAGAAGCTGACCTTGCTGCGGATCGTATCAGGAAATTTATTAATTATTTTTCCCGAGATAATCTATCGCATATCTGAGTGTAGTGTCAATCTCTTCCCAGATAGGATAGAAGCCCTTGTTATCAAGTATGTTCCGTGCAATATAAGCTTTCAGCTGGGTGTGAATTATTTTTCCTGATATTTTCAGACCAGCCGGATCTTTTCTTATATTATTGCTTTCGGCAAAAGCTACAAACTGATCAAGCAGAGCCTGTTTGTCGAGATACTTTTCAAGTTCACCGGCTTCTGTAAATGCTTTCAGCTTGTCCCTGTTGGTTTCAGTGTATTTAAGTGCGAACCTGTAAACTAGGGCTCTTACTTTTGCCAGGTAAGCCGACATCATTGTCGTGTCAACAGGAACAAACCTGTCAGGCATTATGCCACCTCCTCCATAAACTGTTTTTCCGCCAGGAGTTGTGAATTTAAGTGAATCAGAAAACTGGATGCTGTCGGATACTTCAAATTCACCATGGTTAAAACGCTCATTCAGGTCGTCGTAATATTTGTCAAAGCCTTCAGTATATGGTTTTTGTATCGATCTTCCTGTCGGAGTGTAGTATCTTGCAATAGTAAGCCTCAGTCCGGAACCATCAGAAAAATCAACGGGTTCCTGAACCAATCCCTTCCCAAATGATCTTCTTCCTATAATTGTCCCCCGGTCGTTGTCCTGTATTGCACCGGCAAGAATTTCACTTGCTGAAGCACTCCATTCATCAATGAGAACAACAAGGTCACCATCCTGGAAAACTCCTTTTCCTGTGGCTCTGGCCTCATTTCTGGGCTGAGCTCTTCCCATTGTGTAAACAATCAGCTGCCCTTCCTTCAGGAATTCGTTTGCTATTCTGATTGCAGCTTCCATTACTCCCCCGGAGTTTCCCCTGAGGTCAACAATCAGTTTCTTCATTCCCTTAGCCCTCATATCTGCCAGGCCCTTCATGAATTCCTCATAAGTAGTTACTGCAAATGAGTTTATCTTTATATAGCCGGTGTTGTCGTTAACCATATAATCCACATCAACGCTGTAGATTGGTATTTTGTCGCGGGTTATCTCAAAAGGAATCAGTTCCCTGCTTCCGTTCCTGAGGATTTTTACTTTTACAACTGTTCCCTTGGCACCTTTAAGCATGCCCATTACCCTTTCCTCAGATACCTTTCTTCCGGCAACAAGTGAGTCATTAACATAAATGATCTTGTCACCCGGAAGCAGTCCGAGTTTTTCTGAAGGACCTCCTGGTATAGTGCTGATAACCAGTATTGTGTCTGTCATCATATTAAAGGAAATTCCTATGCCTTCAAAGTTGCCCCTTAGTGGTTCGTTTGCTCTTGCATAATCCTTTGCCGGAATATAAATTGAATGCGGATCAAGCTTCTTAAGAATGGCAGGTATTGCCGCTTCAGTCAGCTGATTCCGGTTGACAGTATCAACATAACTGGCCTCAATAATACTCATGATGTTGCTCAGCTTATCGTTCCGTGATTTAATATTTGAATGATACTGAATATCGGAATTGACTGGCAGCATTCTGCCTATTAGTATGCCTGCTGACACTGCAACGGCAACAATTATCGGAAGATAGATTTTAAAGTTTGAATTATTGTATCTCATAAATATTGTTTTCAGGATCAATAAAAACAAGTTCAATTCCGGCCCTCTTCAGCAGGTCAAGTCCGTCAGTCTTATGATAGCGGTTGCAGTACACTACCCGTTTTATGCCAGACTGAATTATCAGTTTGGCACATTCCATGCATGGTGATGTTGTAACATAGAGGGTGGAACCTTCGCTTGAATTATTTGATTTTGCAACTTTTGTTATGGCATTTGCTTCAGCATGCAGAACGTAAGGCTTTGTTACATTGTTTTCATCCTCACATACATTTTCAAAGCCCGCAGGAGTACCGTTATAACCATCAGAAATTATCATTTTCTCCTTTACAATAAGAGCACCCACCTGCCTTCTTATGCAATAGGAGTTCTGAGCCCAGATGAGAGCCATTTCAAGATAGCGTTTGTCAAAGGCTGTCTGTTTTTCCCCGTAAGGCCTCAGGTTCTTTTTTTCAGCCATCCCTGCTTTATTAATTATTGTTTAAACGGCCTCAAAGTTAAATATTTTCTGAGACTTTCATCTTTTAAACGTTTATGCAACATGCTTGTTCTGCAGAAATGACAAAATAGTTAATAACATTATAGTTTTTCAACTGTTTTTTAGTATTGAATAGGCTAATTTTGAAACTGACGTCAGGCAGGCTTTCATTTCAGGTTGCCTGATTTATTGCAGACAAATTGCAGATTATATGAAAAAGCTTATTAGTGCAGCATTATTGTGTTTTTCAGTTTATACTGTTTTTGCCCAGGAAATACTAACTGACAGTAGGGACGGAAATAAATACAGAACCGTGATAATCAGTAATAAAACCTGGATGGCTGAAAATCTGAGGTTCAAAAGCAAAACAGGTTCTGTTTTTTATGATAACGATATTAACAACAGCACGGAATTCGGAATGCTGTACAACTGGAAAGCTGCACAAACAGCCTGTCCTGACGGCTGGCATCTTCCATCCGGTTCGGAATTCCGGGAACTCTCCAACCACTTCCAGAACCATGAATCATGGAGAAGGAAGAACGGAGACACTCTCTCATTCGAAATAAGTCTTGGCGGTATGCAGGATCATGAAGGAACATTTTCTGAACTCAATGAAAGCGCCTATTACTGGACTTCAAATGAATATGACAAGCATAGCGCTGAATATTTCAGCTACCTTATTATTGACAAAATGGTTGTAACTGATATCTCACGGAAGGAAGATATTGATGACATTCCAGGTACTGACAAAAGAGACAGGTATTCGGTCAGATGCGTTAAAAATCAGTAAGTTCCAAGTTCCCTCGCAGCTTTTATCATCTCTTCAATTGTAACAGTTGTTACATCGGTCTGGATTATATGAGCAGGAGCCAGCAGATATCCCCTTTCCTTACCAAGTATACGTATCCTTCTGTCAATTTCCTTACGTATTTCAGGTACATTGCCCGATGGCAGGAGAAGCTGCTGATCGATGCCTCCGAAAAAACTTATCCTGTTACCATATTTGTTTTTAAGCTCCTGTGGATCAGATCCTTCAACATTGGGCTGAACAGGATTATAGACTTCAACGCCAAGTTCAATGAAATCATCTATAAGAGGAGCGACAGCCCCGTCAGAATGCATAATAATAATCAGATCAGGATTTTCCTTCTTTAGTCTGTCAATCATCCTTTTATGCCTGGGTTTGAATCGTACTCTCCATTCATCGGGAGAAATCAGCGTTGAGGTCTGGCTTCCCAGATCCTCCCCGAACCATATTGCATCAACTCCTGCCCGGACAAGCTGAAGCGCAAGTCCGGTGCTCCATTCTTCAACGCGGTCATTTAAAGCTTCAATCCATGGTTCGTCGCACATCATGCCCACCATGTACTTCTCAAGCCCTGTAAGATGCCAGGCCATTTCAAATAGGGATATCTCAACATCCCCGATTACAAAATAGTTTTTTGCAAATCTGTCAATGTCTCTTTTTGCCTTGTCAAATCTGCCTTTTGCAAAAGGATCCGGGAATTTATAATCCTCAACTTCCTTAACAGTGCTGATGTTGTCAAGAGGACATTTTACAACTTCAACATAGAGTGAAGTTGGTTTCATGTGCATGCCGAACTCATTGAGAGTAATGTCTCCGGATACAGGAACAGGTTTATAGCCATGAGGGACTGTTCCTCCAACCACAACCACATCACTGCCCATTCTTGTCCTTATTTCGTTGGCCGATATCCTGTAAGTCAGATCCTCGTAATACGACAGCGCATAATCGGGTTCAGTTCCCAGTTTTTTCCCGAAAGCCTCAATATGCTGCCTGCAGAGATCAAACTGAACTGGAATCCTGTCAGGATTGCCCTCTTTCTTCCTGAAAGCCCTCAATACCCTTTCTTTTGAATTCATCTTTGAATTATAAAAATTGACTGTCTGTTCATTTTATTCTGGTCTTTCTGTATTGTAGTCTTGCGGTCAATCACCGCCTTACTTCCTGACTCCTGTACTGTGCATCAGTATGGTAGTCTCCTCCTCAGTTACTATATGACCTTTTCCGCTTTTGTTAAAAATTGGTTTCAGGACTTCAATAAATGCATCAATTTTCTCCGGGCTGTCGACAATATCTATTACAAGCGGTTCTTTCCCGGATATCTCCCACAACTTGCTTGTATATACCTCACTGCTAGAGCCATAACCCATAATTCCCCTCAGGACTGTAGCCCCTGCAATCCCTTTTTCACGGGCAGCATATACAATTACTTCATACAGAGGACTATGCTCATGCTTGTCAGTAGAGCTTATATATATCCTCAGCCTTTTAGCTTTGTCACCTGCTTTCATTTTCAGAAAATTTTAGTGATTATCACTCCAAAAAAAGTGGCTGCAATCCCCAGCAGAACACTAAAACCTGTATAGAGAAAGAAATACAGGAACTCTCCGTCCCTGAGCAAAGCAAGGTTCTCGTTTGCAAAGGTTGAAAATGTTGTGAATCCACCGCAGAAGCCAACAGCCAGGAATAATCGCCATCCCATTGTAATGGCTGTGCTCTTTTCCGAGAGGCCGTATATCAGCCCTATCAGCAGGCAGCCAAGGATGTTTACTGCAAAAGTACCGAAAGGAAAGGCAGAGGGGAAGCTTGCCTGCATAAACCTTGAAATCAGGTAACGTGAAACACTGCCGATAAATCCGCCTGTTCCGACAAGAAAAATCGTCTTGATCATTCAGAATCGCTCTTTTGTAACGAAAGTAGCAATTATTTTGATTTTAATCCATTCAATGTCAGAGTGGCATATATTCTTATTATTTTTGAGGATTAACCAATAAGTTTTTAAAATGAAAAAATTCTCACTTTATATTACAATTGCTCTTATTACAGGAGTTTTCGTTGCTACCTCATGCAAAAGAAAAGATTATGATAAATCATTCACTTTTGCATTCATGACAGATATCCATCTTACCTATGAAAGGAATGCCGTTGCAGGATTCAGCCAGGCTATTAAATCAGTGAATGAACTGAAACCTGACTTCGTTATAACAGGAGGTGATCTTGTAATGGATGCGCTTGCCCAGCGATATACAATGGCTGATTCACTCTATAACCTTTATAAAAGTACATCAAGTGGTTTTAAAATGCCGGTTTTCACCACTATGGGGAATCATGAGATATATGGAATCTATACAAAAAGCGGCGCTGATCCTCAGAATCCGGAATATGGAGAGAAAATGTTTGAAAAAAGGTTCGGCTATCCTTATACCTCATTTGATCATAAAGGTTGGAAATTCATGATCCTGAACTCTGTTGAGGATACCGGAAAGGACAGGTATATTGGCAGGATAGATGATGCACAGATTGAATGGATCAAAAAGGAGCTTGCTTCAACAGACAAGGAAACACCGATAGTGCTAAGCACTCACATTCCGTTTATAACAGCCAATACTCAGAAATATGTAGGAACCACTGTTGCAAATGATTCATCTGCTGTGATATACAATGGTAAAGAGGTGCTTGACCTTTTCAATGAGTACAATCTCAAACTTGTGCTGCAGGGGCATCTGCATTCACTCGAGGACATTTATATTGACGGAATCCATTTCATTACCGGCGGGGCTGTGTCTTCAGGCTGGTGGAACGGTCCGGTTAACGGAACTGAAGAAGGATATCTTCTTCTTACTGCAGGGAAGAATGATATAAGCTGGAAGTATATTGATTATGGCTGGGAGGTGAAAAAGTAAAATTTAAAGATGATAAAAGCAGGATTATTCGGTATAGGTCTTGATACCTACTGGGGTCAGTTCGAAGGACTTCTCGGAAAGCTGACGGCTTATCAGGAGAGAATAGCTGAGAAACTTGGAAATAGTGGTGCCAGTGTCATCAATGCCGGCATTGTTGATAATGTCGATAAGGCTACTGCAGCATCAGCACTTTTCAATTCTTCAGAGGTTGATATTGTTTTCCTTAATATATCAACTTATGCGCTTTCTCACACCGTATTGCCTGTTATTCAGAGGATTAACTGTCCGGTTATAGTTTTGAACCTGCAACCTGACAAGGCTATTGATTATGCAAGGTTCAATTCGATGGGCGACAGAGGCAGGATGACCGGAGAATGGCTCTCCTTCTGTCAGAGTTGTGTGACTCCGGAACTTGCGAGCGTATTTAACAGGGCAGGAATAAAATATCACCTGATTTCAGGGTACCTTGAAGAGGAATACGTATGGAAAGAAATTAATGAGTGGCTTGAAGCAGCCGGGGCAAGAAAAGAAATGATGAACTGCAGGGTTGGAGTAATGGGGCATTATTACAACGGCATGCTTGATGTTTACAGCGATGTCACAAAACTTGCTGCCGCATTTGGTTCACATTTTGAACTCATTGAATTCGGCACACTTAAAAGCCTGAGAGATAATTTACAGAAACAGGAACTTGATTCCAAAATCAGACAGTTCAAAACCTGGTTTGATGTTTCGGCAGGTTGTTCAGAAACAGATATTGGTGAAGCTGCAAAAACTTCAGTCGCTCTGGACAGTCTGTCCGAAAAATTCAGGCTGGGCGCCCTGGCTTATTACTATGAGGGAGACGGAGATCCGGGATATGAAAAGATAGTTACAACCCTTATCCCCGGGATGACTCTTCTGACAGGAAATAATATCCCTGCTGCCGGCGAATGTGAGATAAAGAATGTTCTTGCCATGAAAATACTGGATACTCTTAATGCAGGCGGTTCATTTTCAGAATTTTACGGAATTGATTTTAATGATGATATCGTGCTGCTTGGTCATGATGGACCTGCACACTTCCGGATAGCGGAAGGAAAAGTGGGCCTTGTTCCTTTGCCTGTTTTCCACGGCAAACCCGGTAAGGGTTTATCAATACAGATGAAAGTCGCAAACGGCCCTGTCACTATTCTTTCAGTATGCGAAAGCGGCGACGGAAAGGTAACGCTACTTGCAGCAGAGGGTGAATCGGTGGATGGTCCAACCCTTCAGATCGGAAATACAAACAGCAGGTACAGGTTTACAATAAGCGCCCGGGATTTTATTGACAACTGGTCAAAAGCCGGACCTTCACATCATTGTGCAATTGGTATGGGAAAGAAAGCCTCAGCAATTGAAAAGCTTGCGAGACTTACCGGTGTTGAGTATAAAAGGATCTGCTGATATGAGAATTGAATCTGTCAGAAACTTCAGGGATATTGGAGGAATCCGGGCAAACGGATGCGGAAAAATACGTGAGGGACTCCTCTTCAGGTCTGCAACAGTGGATAACATTTCCGGGAAAGACATAAAACTGCTTAAGGAAATGAATATCCGGACAATAATCGATCTCCGGGCCCCTCAGGAAGCCAGACGCTTCAGAAGAAAAATAACAGGAATTGACAGGATTACTCTTTCTCTGGATTTTCAGAATAAAACGCGTGAAAGGATAAAACCTTACATATACAGGAAAGGATCAGAGCAGATACTTGCAGACATCTCAAACCAGCTGTATCTTGAAATTCTGGATACTGCCGCTCCTGTATTCAGAAGGCTTGTCGAACTTATTATTAATGAAGATGCCGCACCCATCCTTGTTCATTGTCAGGCCGGCAAGGACAGGACAGGAATAATTATTGCCCTTCTGTTGCTTGCCCTTGGGGCTGACAGGGAACAGATAAGGAACGATTTTCTGAGATCAAACGATGAACTGCTGCCGTGGTTCAGGAAAATGATGAGGATCAGAAAAATCCTGACACTGGGAAGATTTCCAGCTGAACAGATGCTTCAGATTGTTGCAGTGAAGGAACGGAACATAAACTCGGTAATCGACAGGGTCCAGATGCATTATAATGGAATTGAGGGCTACCTGTCATCAACAGGTTTCGATACTGCCAGACTGAAAGAGCTCCGGCAAAGGATTTGCACAGGTTAATTGAACCTCCGATGCAACAAAGGAAAAAATTCAGCATTACTGACAGAATCCGGTCGTTCCGCTTCGCTTTCACCGGTTTAGCTGACCTGATTTTAAGCGAGCATAATTTCCGTATACACCTTATTGTATTAATTCTTGTGATTGCAGCAGGATTCCTTTTTGGAATATCTCCTGCAGAATGGATAGCAGTGATTGTTGTTTCAGCTATTGTAATGATCTCCGAAGCCTTAAATTCATCTCTGGAACAACTGGCGGACCTTATATCCCCCGGGCAAAATGAAAAAGTAAAAAAAGCAAAGGATATGGCTGCAGCAGCAGTTCTTATTGCAGCCCTTGCCTCAGTAATTACAGGTCTTATTATTTTCCTGCCACGGCTGTACCGGCTGTTTACAGGATTTTAATCACAATTCTTTATTATCTTTACTGTTAATCAACATTTTAAGCTTATGGGACAGAAACTTTTGCTTCTTGCTGTTTTTGGCCTGGCAATGGCGCACTTTGAGGGAGTTGTGGTTGTTTACCTCAGAAAGGCAATCGGAATGCCTGACATGAATGGAAACAAGGAGGCTGTAGAAAATGTGCCTCCGAAATATATGAAAATAGAAATAAGCCGTGAGGCAGCAACAATAGTAATGCTTGTAATGATCTCCCTTTCAACAGGATCTACATGGATAGAAAAAGCAGTATTCTTTTTATGGACCTTTGCTTTCTGGGATCTGTTTTATTATCTGTCTCTCTATATCCTTATTAAATGGCCGCCAAAGCTTACAACTACAGATGTTCTGTTTCTTATACCTGTTCCCTGGATAGCTCCGGTCTGGTTTCCGGTCGCTGTATCTTCGGTCACTATACTGACAATCATGGTTTTATTCTTTACTGGTGTTTTTTCCTGATATTTTGCTTCAGAATATTCCTCAGTCACCAGAAACCCGTTACTTTTGATATTTGTAATTTGTAAAAGGTGTCAGACCAGTTATCGGTCATATTCAGGTTTAAAACAATATTCCGTTCTCTTGGATACAGGAATTACAGACTTTTCTTCTACGGGCAGAGCATTTCACTGATAGGTACGTGGATGCAACGTATAGCTGTTCCATGGCTTGTTTATCGTATGACTGGTTCGGCAATGCTTCTTGGAATATCGGGTTTTGCCGGACAGATTCCTTCCCTGGTACTTTCTCCGTTTGCCGGAGTCATTACTGACAGATGGAACAGATACCATGTTCTTATATGGTCGCAGGTTCTTTCAATGGTTCATGCCTTTCTGCTGGCCTGGCTTGTTCTTTCGGGAAGCATTCAGGTATGGCACATAATCCTGCTTAGTTTCGTTATAGGCTGTATTAATACCTTTGATGTTCCTGCACGGCATTCCTTTGTAATAGAAATGGTGGAGAAGAAGGAGGATCTTGGCAATGCCATAGCTCTTAACTCGTTGATGTTCAATGGCGCCCGACTGATAGGACCCTCAATAGCAGGAGCGCTGCTTGCAGCCACCGATGAGGGAGTCTGCTTTCTGATTAACGGAATAAGCTTTATGGGTGTTATAGTATCCCTGCTTCTTATGAGAATAAACACCAAAGCTCCTGAAGCAAAGAAAAGCGATATCATGAAAGAGATAAGAGAGGGCTTTTCCTACGTTTTCGGATTTCTTCCCATACGTCATATTATTTTGCTGCTCGGGCTTGTTAATATCCTTGTCATGTTTTATTCAACACTGATGCCGGTCTTTGCCAAAGAGGTTCTTGGAGGAGATTCTCATACCTATGGTTTTCTGATGAGTGCCGCAGGCCTGGGTGCACTTTCAGGGGCCCTGTACCTGGCTTCAAGGGAGAATGTTCTCAAACTGGGCAGGATAATTCCGCTTGCAGTGATTGTATTTGGCGTAGGTCTTGTTATTCTGTCATTTTCAAGGATCTTTTTGCTTTCAATGGCTGTAATGATCTTTGTGGGGATGGGCCTGATGCTTCAGGCTGCATCGAGCAATACTATACTCCAGACTATTACCGATGATGACAAGCGCGGAAGGGTGATGAGCTTTTATACTATGGCTGTAATGGGAACGGCTCCTTTCGGTAGCCTGTTGGCCGGCTGGCTGGCAAAAGTTATAGGTACCCCGTTTACTATTCTTACAGGAGGAGTACTCTCTGTAGCAGGTGCGCTTGTCTTTCTTCGTAAGCTGCCTGAACTGAAGCAACTTGTACATCCAATCTATGTCAAAATGGGGATAATTCCCGAAGTCGCTGAGGGAATCCAGAACGCCTCTGAATCAGAGGTTAACTGACTTCAGCCTGTCAGATTATCAGGGTTGCTTTCGGAAAAATGCAATAACTGGTTTTGTTTATTGCAGATTTCACATTTATTAACACTTGCAAATAATTTACCTGTAGGTATATGCTCTATTTTTAGAGATTATTAAGTTTCACGATGGATCGTACTTCTTTTCTGACAAAGACCTGTATTATTGCCCTTATTCTGATTTTTTCAAATGGAGCATTGTATTC
>CAZEYY010000100.1:8954-14423 GCA_964516485.1 uncultured Rikenellaceae bacterium | reverse complement strand
AACTGGCACATTTCAGGATAAAACAGTAAAAGGCACTGCTTTTCAGTCTGATAGCCGTAAGCCCATAGAGAATGTAATTGTAATCCTGAAAGGAACAACAATAGGTACTCCTACAGATGCAAACGGTCGATTTAAGCTTGAAAACGTGCCTGAGGACGGAGCCCTTGTTGTTACACATGTCGGATACAAATCGAAGGTAATTAAACCAGTATTTGGCAGGGATATGGAAATACCGATGGAGAGGGATACAATAGACTATGGATATTTTATCGATCCAGCTGCTCCTCCACCTCCACCTCCACCTCCGCCTTCCGGGAGTGTTAAGAAAGAACCGGTTGTGCTGCCTTTAATGCTTGATACAAAAGGAGATGCGATGATTAATAAAGACAAGCGACTTGTGATTAAATCCGCCAGTGCTGATAACCTGCTTACCTTGTTCGACGGGAGGCTTGTGGATCTTTCAAAGCAGAGCCTTGAGCCTGAAAAAATCAAGTCGATAGGATTTTACAGGGATGGTACCGGGGAAAGGGAATTTGGAGAATACGGGAAGCATGATCTGATTGTAATAATATCAAGAAAACCTGGTGTTGAGAGCGAAACAAACAAGCCCGGATATTATGAGGTATTTAAAACACCTCCCGGCGGGAATGAAAATATTCCCTTTGTAGTTGTTGAGGAGATGCCGGAGTTCCCCGGAGGAAAAAAAGGCCTTCTGGACTGGATAAATCAGAATATAAGGTATCCGGAAGCAGCCCGTCAGCAGAAAATTGAAGGAAAGGTTGTCCTCAGGCTGGTTGTGTACTCAACAGGCAAGGTGGGAGAGATCTCTGTCCTCAGATCTGATAATGCAATTTTCAACGAAGAAGCTTTAAGAATCGCCGGTATAATGCCCGACTGGAAACCAGGCAGCCAGAACGGAAAGAAGGTTGATGTTTATTACATGATACCTGTGGAATTCAAGCTCAGGTAGACAGGCTTTTTAACCACAGAGAGCACAGAGCGTTTACACAGGGGACACAGAGGAAATTATTTCTTTGTGTCCCCTTTGTGTTTTCTTTTTATTCTTTTATTAAATTTAACATTAACCGGTATTTAATAATTACTATCATGGATAAAAGAACGTTCATCAAGACATCAGGACTGCTTGGTCTTGGCTCGGTGCTGAGCGCTGAAAAATTTACTGATCTGATAGGATCGGTCTCAAAAGTGCCTGCAGGCGACCTTGCAAAGGAAGAGGATTTCTGGCTGACAATTAGAAAAGGATACCGCCTGAATCCGGATATGATAAATCTCGAGAACGGGTATTATAATTTCCTCCCTGAACAGACTCTTGAAAAACTGATCTCTCATGTCAGGGACATCAATTACCAGGCTTCATATTACATGCGCACAGTCCAGTTTGAGAAGAAGGCTGCCATGGCTGCAAAGCTTGCCTCAATTGCAGGGGCGCCGGCGGATGAAGTTGTGATTACGAGAAACACCACTGAATCTCTTGATACAATTATTGCAGGTTTCAACTGGAAACCGGGTGATGAGGCAGTAATGGCCGAGCAGGACTATCCTGCAATGCTCAGCATGTTCAAACAGGTTGCAAAACGCCATGGTGTTGTAAACAGGATTGTATCAGTTCCGAATAATCCTTTATCTGATGAGGAGATAGTAAAACTGTATGCCGATGCAATCACTCCCAAAACAAGGCTGATGATGATCTGTCACATGATAAACCTTACCGGTCAGATACTTCCTGTCCGCAAGATCTGTGACATGGCTCATTCAAAAGGGGTACAGGTAATGGTCGACGGAGCCCATGCATTTGGCCATTTCAAATTCACAATACCCGAACTCGGCTGTGATTATTACGGAGCCAGTCTGCATAAATGGCTGAGCGTTCCGCTGGGATCGGGTCTGCTGTGGGTTAAAAAAGAGAACATTAGCAAAATCTGGCCCATGTTTGCTCCTTATGACATGAGTCCTGATGATATCAGACGGCTGAATCATATTGGCACTCATCCTGTTTACACAGACCTGACCGTAGAGGATGCAATTGATTATTACAACATGCTTGGGGCAGAGCGGAAAGAGGCGAGGCTGAGATATATTCAGAATTACTGGACCGATAAGGTCAGGAATTTGTCTCATGTGGTACTGAATACGCCTGAAGACAAACAGAGGTCATGCGCAATTGCCAATGTAGGTGTCAGGAGCCTTAAGCCCGGTGAACTGGGTGATGTATTATGGAAGAAATACAAAATCTATTGTGCACCGATTGACGGGGCAAATGTACATGGCTGCAGGATAACACCCAATGTCTACACTACAACAAAGGAGCTGGATGTACTTGTGGAGGCACTGGCTGTCTTGAAATAAGAGATATATGGCACGGATCACATCCCGACAGTTATCGGGACCGCGCCAGCAATGAAATAGCAGATATTATAAATTAATCATCATCGCCATCGCCACCTTCGTTCTGCAGGAAGAATGCAGCCCTTACAGAAGGAGGGCATGGAGAATCGAGCCCCTTTACAGCCTTCCATATCACCTGGTTGAACTCATTATCATCAACAGCGTCTTCACGGGTGAAGTTGAATTTTTCACTCTTCTTCTGCCAGATGCTTTCTGTAAGGTTTTTCTCATCAAGGTTATACTGATTTGGCCTTGAGTTGAATACAGGGTGGTCTGGTGTATTGTCGAAACATTTCCATATTGGTGTTGCTGACGCATCGTACTGGGTCATTGGAGGCAATCCGAGAATTAATTCAATTGTTCTGAGAAGGGAAGAAGTTGTATATACTGTATGATCGACAAAGCCCTGTTTCACAAATCCCCCGGCAATAAATGCAGGGCTTCTGTGGGCATCGACATGATCAGGACCGTTCTGGGCATCATCTTCTACTATAATAACAACACATTCCTTCCATATAGGGCTGTGGCTCAGGTAATCGACAAAGAGGCCAACAGCAAGGTCATTATCAGCAACATGAGCAAAGGGAGATGGTTTTCCAAGGCTCAGTCCTTCTGTATGGTCGTTTATAAAGCGGACTGTATTAAGTTGTGGCACCTCGTTGCGGGCAAGTAGTCTTTCAAAGTCCCTTTTCCACTGGTGGAATCTTGTTGTATCGCGAATTGAGGGAACCCAGAGAGAATAATCCTTGCAATAATGTCCTTCAAGTACCGGGATGCTTGGTCCGTTATCGCCAATAAATTCCCCGTATGATCTGAAAGTGACGTTATTCCTGGCACATGCATCCCACAGAAAACCACCCTTGTTATTGGCAACTTTTCTCTGTCCTTCTCCGGGATAGTCACCGCCCCTGCCACCGTAAGAGGTAGGCCAGTTCTTTTCGAGATAATCTGTTGCATAGGCTCCCATTGTCCAGTGATGGCCATCAGCGCTTACTTCCCCGTTAACATAAAAATTGTCGAGTAAGACAAATTCCCTGGCAAGTGCATGCTGGTTTGGTGTTATGTTCTCTCCAAAAAGACAGAGTGACGGATCGCCATTGCCTTCCTTCATATCTCCAAGTACCTGGTCATAAGTCCTGTTTTCCTTTATTACATAAAAGACATATTTTATCGGTGATTTATCTCCGACTCTGGCAGGAACAGGATTGTTGCTTTCTCCCCCTGCAACAAGTTCCTTATCCTTTATGTACGGGGTATTGTTATAAACAGCCTTTGAGTAAACAGACAGCTGTGCATCATCATGCCTGGCTATAAAGCTCATTGTTCCGCGCAGCAAGCCTCCGATGTACTGTACCTTTGTTTTGAGTTCCCTGCCTCCTTCATGATGGACTACCTCCTGGCTTCTCATTATTGGCTGAGGGCCATAGGGATTTGCTTTTGAGGTAAGTCCCTTGCCGTTGCTGACAAGAATCTTTCCCTTTGCAGTTCTTACGCAGGTAGGGTACCAGGCTGTTGGAATGAATCCCTTGCTTTTTGAAGCGCCGGGAACTGAAACATCGAACACTGCAAGGCAGTTATTATCGGCATTTGCTATGTATAAAGTCTTCTCATCAGGTGAGAGGGCAACGCTGTTTGTTGTTGAACCGCAAAGGGCATCAGGATACAATGCGGAATTAAGTGTCTCAGTTACACTTAATTTTTTGCAGTCGATAACAGAAACATTATTGTCATTGGCATTTGCAACAAAAAGATATTTTCCGTTTGAGGAAAGGCATAAGTCATTGGGATTATCTCCTACCGGAATGCTGCCAGTTATTTTCTGAAGTCGAGTGTCAAAGATTATCACCTTGTCGCAGCCCCAGCAGGTGGCATACAGTGTTTTTTTGTCCGGTGAGAGGATGCAGGTATATCCTTCTCCCCCGAGATCGTATTTCCCGGCGATGGTCTTTTTCGCCAGGTCTATTACATAAAGTGAGTTATTTTCCTTTGTAACTGTATAAAGAAGTTTACGGGCATCATCAACTGCAAGTCCGGCCACAGAGATCCTCTCCGGCCATGGTTTGCCGATAATTATTGTATCAGCTCCTGCAAGCTTATTGTTGCTTACTGAGTATTTTATTATCCTGTTGTCATTGCCTCCTGAAGCATAAACATATTTGCCGTCATTTGAGAATGCCAGTCCAAGCCATGATTTGGCTATCACCAGAGTGTCAAGGGTAAGCTCTTTTTCTATATCGATGAGCTGAAGTGTCTGATCGCTCTGGCCGTTATTTGTAACAACAGCAAGTTTTTTGTCAGGTGATATTGCGATATTGAGAGGAAGATCTCCCAGGGGAAGCTGTTTCCCCACAGGTGTGAGGCTCCATCCGTTGGGCAGCACTACCCTTTGTGATTCAATCTGTTCCAGCGATTGGGCCTGAGACTTCAGAATTGAAAAGGTAGAAATCAGTACAATGATTATAAATGCTTTTTTTATCAGGATATTTATTTTCATGATATATAAAATTTAAGATCAGGTTAAGCCCTTAAATTTAGGAAATAAAAACTATTGTAAGCATAATTTTTATAACACAGAGATTCACAGAGGTCCACAGAGTCCAGATAGCTATCGGGACACAGAGTTGCACAGAGGAAAATAAGAAAAACAAATTTCTCTCTGTTATTCATTATGTTTTCTACGGATATTCTCCGGTCAGGTTCTTATTTTGCACCGTCTCTTGTGCTTCTTCTGCCTTCTGTATTAACCGGAGGCCTGAATTTTACATTTTCAATTTTAAGAACTACCGGGTTGGGCCACTGGTTGTTCGTATAGAGCCTGTGTCCGTTAACAGCGCTGATTACAAGTCCCACCGGTGTATTGGAAGTGTATATTGAAGCATCATATCCGGGGCGGTATTCAACGAGCTCACTCGCATAGCCAAGAATGCTGACCTTTGTTTTTTCATTTCCTTCAAGAGTTTTGAAAACAAAATCTTTCCTGTCACCATATTTCCATTCCCTGCCTGCAGGGACGAAAGCATAAACGGTGTTTTCATCCTTAGCCTTTGTGAACCAGATATCTCT
>CAZEYY010000100.1:0-8854 GCA_964516485.1 uncultured Rikenellaceae bacterium | reverse complement strand
GGTTTTCCGGGCAGGTTCTGTTCAGGTGTCTGCATCTGGCCGCGGGTTACAATGAGGTCGGGCTGCAGCTGCCAGGCGTATTCTTTAAGTCCCTCTTCGGGGCCATCAAAAAAGAAGATATCAATCTTACCGTAGTTTGTAAGCAGTTCCTTAAGCTGGGCCTTGTCGTGTTCCATAAGCCCGGGATTGCTGGCCGGATAGTGCATTTTGTCCTGAAGCCTGCCTACCGGGATGTTGTTTTTATGGAAATAATGAAAATCCTCCGGCGAAAAATAGAGTCCGACAGCAAGACCCTGTTTCCTGAAGGCCTCAAGGATCTGTTTCATAATATCCTGTTTGTATGGCGTGTTCATTATGTTGAAGTCAGTTGTCTTTGTATCCCACATGCAGAAGCCTGAATGGTGTTTCGAAGTGAAGACAACATATTTCATTCCTGCCAGCCTGGCCAGCACTGCCCAACTTTCCGGATCAAATTTCTTCGGGTTGAAAGAGGCAGGTAGTTCGCTTATGAACCTTTCGATATAATCCTTTGAAGCACCGGCCATTGAATGGCTTATCACTGCGCCAACCTGGGAATCCATGCTCCAGTGAATGAACATTCCGAATCCCATGTCCATGAACCATTGTTCTCTTTCAGGTTTGTTTGTTTTTTGCTGTGCCTGGATGTTCAGGACAGAAACCATTGTGAATAGCAATACGAAAAATACCTTGTATTTCATCATAATAATGTTGTTTGAAAGAAGAATTTTCAGTGAATGTAAGAAATGTTCTCAGATAAATTTATTCCGTGGTGTTTTAAGCACCTTCAGCACTTCTCTTTTTATTCTTACGTGTACCTTCCCGTCTGAGCTTACAGGTTCACCGTCGATGTGCATCCTGTTTTCGTGAGTCTCAATAACAATCTCCTTTTCAGTACGGATATGATTAACATATTTCGACCGGTTTATTCTTTTTGTGAACAGGCGTATTACAAAAGAGGGGCCCAGTATTTTAGGGAAAGGTTTGATTAGGACAAGGTCGATTATTCCGTCATTGGGTCTTGCTTCAGGAGCAATAAAGGCATTGTTTCCGAATTGCCGTGTATTTGCTATTGTAACAACAAATAGCTCTTCATTTACAAGTTCCTTTCCTTCGCTTGATATTTTTACATGAAAGGGGCGCAGCTGCACAAATGTTTTGAGGCTGAGCCAGATATACGGGATGATTCCTCTGAGCCTGAGATTGTTGAACGAATGGGCTACGAAGCTGTCGAGACCAATTCCGGCAACATTGAGGCACATCTTATTGTTGACCTCAATAATATCGATTGACATTGTTTCTGCTTTTCTGACGTCGGACATAAGGGAATTGACATTGAGCTTGAAACCAAATTCACGTGCAAAGCCATTCCCTGAACCGAGGGGCAGCACCCCCAGTATCTTGTCGGAGTTTACAAGCTGTGTTGCCACAGTATGTACTGTGCCATCACCACCTGAAGCGATATAAACATCGTGCTTTTCCCAGTTATCAGCGATCAGTTTTATAGTTTCCTCCTTTGACAGCGATTTAACAGCTGTGAGTTCGTCCTTCCTCAGATCGAGTCCGAGAGACATAACATAATTTACCGGGATAACACCGGAATCGGGGTTGACTATGAAAAGGGGTTTCTTCCTGTTTCCTTTTTCCGGCATCTTCATGCGCAAAGGTAAACAAGTTTTCCTAATCTACTCCATGAATGGATATTTATAATCGGTTGCAGGAATGAGGGTTTCCTTCACTGTCCTGGGACTCACCCACCTGATCAGATTGAGGTGGCTGCCGGCCTTATCGTTTGTTCCTGAAGCCCTTGCTCCTCCAAAAGGTTGCTGCCCCACCATTGCCCCGGTTGGTTTGTCGTTGATATAAAAATTACCTGCGGCATATCTGAGAGCCCTGCAGGCTGTTATCATGGCATATTTGTCATTGCTGAATATTGCACCTGTGAGGCCGTAAGGAGAAGTCTCATCACATAATTTAAGTGTTTCCTCAAACTTTTCATCTTCATAGACATATATTGTCATTACCGGACCAAATATCTCCTCTTCCATTGTAATGAAATGAGGATTCCGGGCAAGTATTACAGTCGGCTCAACATAGAAGCCCTTCGATTTATCGCCCCTTCCGCCTGCAAGTATAGTTGCCTCCTTTGATGTTTTTGCAGTTTCGATGTACTTCATTATCCTGTCGAAAGCAGGTTCATCGATAACCGGATTCAAGAAGTTCCGGAAGTCCCTTACATCGCCGGTTTTTATTTCTGAAAGCATGGCAATGATGCTTTTCCTTGTTTCCTCCCATAGCGAAGCGGGAATATATGCTCTGGATGCCGCAGAGCATTTCTGCCCCTGGTATTCGAAAGCGCCGCGAATTATTGCAGTTGACAGTTCAGGTACCGAAGCTGAAGAATGGGCAAAAATGAAGTCTTTTCCTCCCGTTTCCCCGACTATTTTAGGATATGATTTATATATTGAAAGGTTTTCAGAGACCTCTTTCCAAAGGGTGTTGAAAGTAGCATTAGAACCTGTGAAATGAATTCCGGCAAGGTCTTCGTGCTTCAGAACTATGCTGCTGATGAGTGCACCTGATCCGGGCACGAAATTAATTACTCCGGCAGGCAGTCCGGCTTCCTCAAGGATCTTCATGAAATAATAGTTTGAGAGCAGCGAGGTTGTGGCAGGTTTCCAGACAGTTGTGTTTCCCATCAGGGCCACACTTGTATTCAGGTTTGAGGCTATTGCAGTGAAGTTAAAAGGAGTTACGGTATAGACAAAGCCTTCAAGCGGCCGGTATTCAAGCCTGTTTATTGTACCATTTTCAGAAATTGGCTGGTCCATATAGATAAGTGAGGCGAAGAAATTATTGAAGCGCAGGTAGTCAATCACCTCGCAGGCCGAGTCAATTTCAGCCTGAATGACATTCTTTCCCTGCCCCAGCATTGTTGCTGCATTAAGCATGAACCTGTATTTTTTTGATATGAGCTCGGCAGCGCGGGCCATTATTGCAGCTCTTTCCATCCAGGCTAATGTCATCCAATCATTTTTTGCAGCATTTGCAGCGTCAATGGCCATCCTGACTTCCTTTTCTCCTGCCATGTGATAGGTTCCAAGGATATGGCTGCGGTCAGAGGGATTGATTATCTTCCCGGTTTTTCCGGTACGGATTTCCTTCCCTCCTATAATAAGAGGAATATCAGCAACAAGGCAGCTCTGTCTTTTCAGTTCTTCCTCAAGCAGTCGCCGTTCATCACTTCCCGGCTTATATGAAAACACCGGTTCATTTTTTGGTTCCCTGAAATTATAGATGGCATTATTCATGATTGCAGTTTTAAATACAATTATAAGAAGCTCAGCCGATGGGTGAAATGATAAAAGTCTCCTTTGACTATAACATTTGGCATAAGCAGATGTTCATGGCAGGAGAAGGGAGTGACTGCACGAACTCATCCCCCCGGCCCCTTCTCTGCACGAACTCATCCCCCCGGCCCCCTTCTCTTTTGGCAAAAAGAAGGGGGAGTCTGCAGTCCCAAAATTTGCATAACAGACATATATAATTATATTGTTTTGCGAAATAAAGCAGGGTAAATAGCCCCTCTTTGCGAAGCAGAGAGGGGTTGGGGTGAGTTCGTGTTTATTCCGGGAGACTGCATTAAGTCACTTCCAACTTTTTGTATAACTTCGTTTATCCTTTTTAAAAACAGCTTTATGTCGGAAAGAAAGTATTACCATATATCGAAGACGGGATTGTCTTACGGGATGAAAAACCTTGACGATGCCATTGATTCGATGAATGAGGGAGGATTTATCTGGCTTGACTACTACAAGCCTGACAAGGAGGATCTTATGGTTCTTGTAGATAAACTTGGCATCCATCCCCTGTCGGTTGAAGACTGCATGGATGCGTCACAGGTTCCTAAAATTGAATATTTCACCGACAATACATTTATAATCTTCAATGCCTTCAGGTATGAAAACAAGGACCTTAAAGTTGATGAGATAAACCTGTTCATAGGAAGGAGCTTCCTCATCACTGTCAGCGGGATAAATTCTGATGACAGAAGACCGCTTATGGCAATTGAGAAAACACTTTCAACCGATCCGGGAAACCTGAAGCATGGACCTTCCGCACTTATGCACAGGATCCTCGATTATATTGTTGACCAGAAGTTCTCTGCCTTCGATATAATTGAAGATGAACTTGAGGAAGCAGAAGACGCGATACTTGACAAAACGGCAACATTCGACCCTTCTGAACTGATGAGGATAAGGAAATGCCTGCAGACCTTAAGAAAAAGCCTTTTTCATGAGCGCGAGATCCTTGTGAAGATCACACGTCACGATTTTCCGCTTATACCAGAGAAAGCCCTGGCGCATTACCGCGACATTTATGATCATCTGGCCAGGTTCTTTGACCTTACGGAAACCTACCGCGATAACGTGACAAGTCTTATGGAGTTATATACCTCACTGCAGAATAACCTTATGAGCAGGTCGGCAAATGAAACAAACGCTTCGGTACGCAGGCTGACTCTGATTGCAACGGTGTTCATGCCGCTGACTCTTATTGCCTCAATAGGCGGAATGTCGGAATACACAATGATGACTTCAGGTTTGGACTGGAAGGTCTCATATTCCCTGTTCATACTGGGAATGGCTGTGATTTCTGTGGTTAACTATCTTGTAATCCGCAGGATAGAAAAGAAAGGCCGCTTACTGAAATAGTTCAGAGCCGCCTTGTGCCTTCATTAACCGGATTCAGGTCGAACATGCGCAGATGCTTCATCCCGTATGATTTTATTGCATAGGCAAAAAAGACTCCGGAGAAAATATCTATGCTGTAATGTCCGTGTGAAAGAAGCAGGGCAATAACAACTATGCTGAGGCAGATAAGAATGAGCTTCTTGTAAAGCGAGTCATTTGCAAGTAGATAGAGCATGAAAACATTGCCTGTATGTCCTGAAGGATAAACGCCGAGTTCATATTTCGAAAAGCCATTGAAAAGAGGATCGGAACCCATGAACATCGGAGGGTTGCCAAAAGGAGTGAGGACAATGAAAACGCCTCTCACAAGATAGAAAAGTCCCACCATGAGCAGGATAAACGGGAAGCGATTAAAATCCCTTTTGTGGAACATATAAATGAAGATGAGCAGGATGGGGATCATGCATACAATATCATATACAAGGGAAAGATCCATCACAGGCAGATTGTCGAGTATGAGGTCGGAAAGCATAGGCAGGGTCTTCCCTTCACTCATGTAGTTGTGAAGGTAAGTCTGTGATGCAATGTTCAGCGCCATGCCTGAAAGCACGGCAAGAAAACCGAGATAGAGATACCTGCTCTTTAAAACAGGAAGTATCTGGCTGATTGTATCAGATATATATTTTGATCCGGCGCTTTTTGACTGTACGGCCATAATTTCGACATTAACATTCCGCCGGCAAATATAGAAAGATTAGAATTAACAAAACAGGTAATGCGGTGCTGATTATTGTTTTATATTGTTAAATATTTCCAAAATTTCATCCCTGTACTGTTCCGGAGCTTCAATATGTCCCCAGCTTGTATCTGTCTGCCACAGACCATCATAGACGATATCACGGTATGATTTCATTATGTGCGGAATGCCTCTTTCATTCAGGATGTCATCGAGGAGTATTGCTTCAATTTCGTTCTGAATCGCCAGTATTTTTACCGTTTTATCCATAGTCTTAAAGGTTTTTATTGAGCCGTGGAAGGAGAAGCAGCCCGAATTCATGTTCAAAATTCGGTGTGAACACTTCCTTTCCCGAATGCCTTATTATCTCATCAACAGGCCAGTATTTTCCTTCATCAATCTCGGAGGGACTGACAACAGGAAGGTCATCAGAAACAGCAATATGGGAATATACAAGTTCCCTCTCCCTTGCGGATTTCCAGATATATTTCCCGATGAAGGTAACAGAAAGGTTTTTAAGTCCCAGCTCCTCAAAGGTCTCCCTTGCAAGCGCCTCATCAACTGATTCTTCCGGACCTATATGTCCACCGACAGAGGTATCCCATTTTCCGGGCTGAATATCCTTTGACATCGCTCTTTTCTGCAGGAAAAGCTCTCCCTTTGAATTGAAAAGGTGAATATGCACAACAGGATGCAGCAGCATGCTTTTCCCGTCATGGCAGACCTTACGGTAAGCCTCGCCGGTTTTATTGCCTTCCTCATTGACAACAGGGAATATTTCGTCGGGATCCGTGTAGTTCATAGTTAGTTTAAAACAAATATAAACTGTTATTTATTAAAAGAAATCATTCAGGATTGAGAATTGAAAAATTACACCTGATACTGTTGCCAAGTTCATCAACTGCTGTAAGGATATGGTTCCCGGAACCGGCAATAACTTCTGTATGATGTATATGCCTGGTAGATGTCAGGTATGAACCATCGAGATGCCAGAAGATCTTTAATGAGGGATCGCGGTGAGCCACCTCGGCAACAAGTTTCATCCGGAAGCTCTGTTCATCGCGCGGTAAGAAGATCTTTGCTCCTGAAACAGGATAGATAAACTCCATTGATGGTATTGACCTGCCTGAATTACAGCCCGGGGCAAAGGGAGGAAGCAGGATATATGACGGATGTTTCTGCCTGTAATAATATTCCATGGCAGGCGTCAGGACAAACCATGATTCATTGATTATCTCACCTGGCGGGTAACAGTCAGAGCTAACCTGATGCCTTCTGTCCCTGTCGAGATGAACAAGGTGGTGAAAGGGGCAGGAAGGACTTTTCAGTCCTGCCGGGCAGGAATATGTTTCTTCAGTTTCAGGGCAGTCGGGTCCGGCCCTGAATCCGCTTTGTCTGCAGACAGTTATGCGGGTCATCTCCTCACGGGGCTGGTCAAACCACCCTTCAGTGGGGACAAGGCCGGAGAGTTCAAAAAGGAGGGGAGCTGCTGCACTTATTCCCGTAAGTCCCGGCCTGCCTTCGCCATCGGCATTACCGGCCCAGACTCCTATAACATATTCAGGTGTTGTGCCAACAGCCCAGGCATCCCTGAAACCAAAACTAGTACCTGTTTTCCATGCCATATTCCCTGATGAGGAAAAATACTGCCACCCTGTTTCACTTTCAGGCCGGTTTACTTTCTGCAGCGCCTGGTAAGTAAGCCAGATAGCTCCGGCATTATAAGCAGGCTCACTGTCTTCCTGTCTTGTTTTTTCTTCTTCCATGGCTGTCAGAACAGGTTCATGATTGTCGCCGCGGAAATATTTTTTCCCGGCATTAAAGTTTATAAGAACCCTTGACAAAGATGCATAGGCTCCTGTCAGTTCCCATAATGATGTTTCTCCTCCACCCAGGATCAGTGAAAGACCGTAATGATTGGCTGTTTTTGTGAAAGATGTGAATCCTGTTTTTCTCAGAAGGTCAAGGAATCTTTCCGTATTGTAATCCTGAAGCATCCTCACGGCCGGTATGTTAAGCGACTGGGAGAGAGCATATCCGGCAGGGATGGCTCCACTGTAATTTCTGTCAAAATTCTCAGGTGAAAAGCCCGGAAATCTTGTTGGTATATCGGCAACAAGGGCATAGGGAAGGAGCTCTCCGGATTGCTGTACTGCCGCATAGAGAAAAGGCTTAAGGATGCTCCCTGTGCTTCGTTCTGCACGTATCAGGTCAACAGCTCCTCCATGCTGTTTTGTTACCTCCCGGCTGCTGTTACCGACATAAGCCACAACACAGCCTGTCTTCACTTCAACAATAAGACAGGCAGAGTTGAAGATATTATTCTCCTCAAGCGTCTTCTGGTGTTCATTCAGAAGCTGCACAGCTCTCTCCTGCAAGTAAGAGTTTATTGAAGTCTTTACAGTTGTACCCTTGTTTCGGACAGCAAAATAATCAGTAAGGTGAGGAGCCAGGGCAGGCATGGCTTTTGGTTCACCCGGCAGTGGTTCATCAAGAGCAAGAACCATTGTGAGAGAATCAATTATCCTTCTTTCATAGAGTGAAAGGAGCAGCCTGTCCCTCTTCTGTTTAAGTTTATCGCGGTTACGCCCTGGGTGTACAAGAGCAGGGGAGTTTGGCAGCACCGCCAGAGTTGCTGCCTCAGCCCAGGAAAGTTCTGACGATGATTTGCCGGTATATCTTCTTGCAGCTGCTTCAATGCCGACTGTGTTGCCTCCGAAGGGAGCGTTTGAAGCGTACATCAGCAGGATTGTTTTTTTCGTATGGAAAAGCTCCAGCTTCAGGGCAGAGAGCATCTCAGTTATCTTGGCGCTATATGTTCTTTTCCTGTTATCCTGTGCCAACCGGGCTACCTGCATTGTTATAGTGCTTCCGCCGCTGACAATCTCTCCTGCCCTTATATTTCCTGTAAGTGCCCGTATAAGCGATGCCGGGTTTATGCCGGGATGATACCTGAACCACCTGTCCTCATAGGCAAGAAGCGCTTTTTCGTATTTTTCGGGAAGACTGTCAGAGGGGGGAAATCTCCACTGTCCGTCGTCTGCTATCCTTGCTCCGATGACTTTCCCGTCGGCTGCTTCAACAACAGTAGAGCAGGGGGCTCTGAACCGCGGCATAGGTGAGAGCAGAACCGGAGCAAGAAGCGCTCCGGCTGCCGTCACGTATATTATTAGTTTTCTGTTCAATATCCTTCTGTGACTTTTACGGTATTTCCGGGAATGCGTGAATATACAGAAGCGTTGTACATTGCTTCACATGATATTGCCGGCTGTTTATATTCGCCCCTGTATGCCGCGTTAAGCCTGATATAAAAGGTCCTGGTTTCACCTGGGGCAAGCGGGAAATATGTATTCACCCTGTCATCCCTGAAATCGCGGTAGTCGCAACTGCTTTCCTTAATGCCGGT
>CAZEYY010000099.1:5387-14606 GCA_964516485.1 uncultured Rikenellaceae bacterium | reverse complement strand
TAATCTTCTTCAACAAGGAAAAAGGTATAGGTTTCGCCGGAATACAGCTCAGCTACTCCAATACAGGTCTTGAATCCCCTGTAAGAGTGCTTAATCCTTTCTTCTATATAACTGCTGGCCCATGGATTTACTGGGCAAGAGGACTTTCACACACCTTCCTTTCATCGAATATGCAGCAGGTGATACCTGTGCTTAAGGGCAATGTATTCAGTGAAAAATGGGCTTACCTGGTATTTGAAACAGACAAAACCCCAACTCCTTATGCTCCTGTTATTGAATGGCAGAAGAGGCTGAATAATCCTCTCAGGGTACAACTTGTTGAAGAGGTTGACGAAAGAGTTTCGAAAACCCTCAAGGAGGTATTCATGGATAACGGCAAAAGTGGCTGGGAAGGAAGGGACACTCATAAGTAAGAAGTTTGGAGTGAACTAGAGTAATAATTAAAATACCCCTTGGCATTTGGCCAGGGGGATATTTGATTATGAATAAAATAAAATAACATACAATGAAAAACAGCCATTACATCCTGAAGATCAGTATTTTTACAATATTAATAATCAACCTGTTACTGATCTCAGGATGTAATAGCAAACCTGGTGAATCAACAGACCTGAATAACAATGATTTTGGCGGGGCTTGCTGGATATCAGACACCAGGGAATGGCCGTCAGATGAAGCTGAAATGTATGGGAATCTTCCTGCTCCAGTTTTCAGGAAAGAATTCAATGTACAGAGTGAAATAAAATCAGCCCTATTCCATATAACGGCAGCCGGGTATTATTCTGCATTTATAAATGGTGAAAGGATAGGGAAAAATGTACTCGATCCGGCCTGGACAAATTTCAGCAAAAGGATTTATTATTCGTCTTATGATATCACCGGTCAGCTTAAGCAGGGAAGAAATACCCTTGGCACCACCATCGGGAACGGATTCTATAATACTCTGCCTATGCGTATGTGGGGTAAGTATAATCTCAGAGAGGAACTACCAACAGGGAAACCCTGTTTCATAGCCAGGCTGACAATAGAATATGCTGACGGCAGAAAGGAAGAGATAATTACAGACCAGAGCTGGAAACATTCTTTCGGTCCTGTAATGAAGAACAGCGTATACCTTGGTGAGGTCTATGATGCAGGCTTTGAAATAGACGGATGGAAGACTTCAGGATTTGATGATTCATCATGGAAGAATGCAGAGACCGGAAAAGATCCGGGAGGCAGGCTGCAGAAAGCCTTCTTCCCTCCTGTCAGGGTTACTGATACAATCAAGCCTGTTAAAATCATTTCCCTTACAAAGGATACTGCAATAATTGATATGGGTGTCAATTACACAGGCCTTTACAGGATAAGGCTCAAAGGAGAAAAAGGAGATACAATAAGATTGAGATTTGGTGAAAGGCTCTATGAAAATGGTAGGCTTAATCCAATGACTGCCGTCTGTGGTCAGATCAAACATAAAGGCATGGCAGGTGAAGGTGCACCTGATATTGCATGGCAGTGTGACTCCTATATATTCGGAGATGAAACCGAAGCCTGGTATAATCCTTCATTTACCTTCCACATTTTCAGATACATTGAAGTTTCAGGACTTGACTACCTGCCTGAAAATGTTGATATAGAGGGGCATGCAATTAATACTGATGTCAGTTCATCCGGCAGTTTCACAAGTTCCAACGAGCTGCTCAACTCTGTTCAGGAAGCCACAAGGCGAACCTTTCTTGATAACCTCATAAGCGTACAGTCCGACTGTCCTGGTCGTGAGAAATTTGGTTACGGAGGAGATCTGAATGCAACTTCAGAGTCCTTCATTTACAATTTCGACATGAAGGACTTTTACAGAAAAACAGTTTATGACTGGGTTGATGCAATGAAAGATTCTGCATTCATCGACACAGCCCCGTTTGTAGGAATAATTTACTGCGGCTTAAGCTGGGAATCTGCCTTCCTAACCACACAAGACAAGCTGCTTTTATATTACAATGATACAGCTCTTGTGCGCGAACTCTATCCTCTTGATCTCAAATGGATGGAAAAAGCAGCACAATTGCATCCTGAGGGAGTTGTAAGGTCAGGACTGGCTGATCATGAAGCACTTCAGAAAGTGCCTGTGGAACTGATCGGTACAACACATTATCTCGACTGTGCCCGGATAATGACAAGATTTGCTGCCATGATGGGTGATAAGGAAAATGAAGATCGTTTCAGACAGCTTGCCAATCGCCTTAAAAACATGATGATGAAAATGTACTGGGCCGAATCACTTCCCGATTCAATAAACAAGCAGACAATGTTCGCCACTCTGTTGTATTATGATATTGTCCCTGAACAGGATAGAGTCCCCGCCCTTGATTCTCTTCTTAAGGCTGTAAAAAAAGGACCCGAAGGTCATTTCACGACAGGAATATTCGGAACAAAATATATTCTTGAAGCGCTCTCATCAATGGGAAGGACTGAAGATGTGTATAAGATTGCCTGCAGCAGGAAATATCCTGGCTGGGGCCACATGATTGACAGGGGCGCCACTACAATATGGGAAACCTGGAAGGAAAGTGACAACACTTATTCAAACTGTCATCCTATGTTTGGCACAATAACAGAATGGTACTACCGCTGGCTGGGAGGCATACAGCCTGATCAGGACTATCCAGGTTTTAAACAATTCAATATCAACCCTTCAACTCCCGAAGGACTTGACAAGGCAGAATGTTCTTATCAATCTCCTCACGGCATGATAATATCAAACTGGAACAGGAAAGGCAGGAACCTGACTGAATATTACATAGAAGTGCCGGAAGGTACAAGGGCTGTTGTTACTATCCCTGTAAAAGCGCAGCAATCGCTTGAATTAATTGAAACAGGGAAGAATGAAACCAAAGTTCTGTATGCAGAGGAAGCAAAAAAAGCATTTCAGATTTCTTCAGGAAAATATACAATAAAAACCAGATAATTAAGGATCATCGAATAATATTACTGCCTCTCCAGCAATGAAAAACAGATATCAGTTTAAAGTAATTCCGGCCTGCATACTTATTTTATTGTGCGCTCTTATGAACGGCCTTCAGTCATGTTCCGATAAGGATATCAGAATTGAGAACAACTGCTTCAGCTATGTGATGGACAAGTCCGGAAACAACATCAGTTTCACAGATAAGGCTTCCGGGAAGAATTACCTGGACACAGTAAAGAAATCGAAATGCGCCTCAATAGTAAAAAACGGTATTCAATACGAGGTTACTTCGGTTATGAAGAGAGGGCGGACACTTGAGCTTTCATTCGGCGATTCTGAAGTATCTGCTTCCGTGAAGCTTCTCAAAGGAAAGAAAAGGATTTACTTCACTGTTACTGATATTAAGGGTGATGCCGAGTCACTCACATTTATAAATATACCTCTGATTCTTGAAGGCATGCCTTATGAAGAATTTTCAGCCTGCATACTCTCAATGAATCTTTTTACACGAGTCAGGGAACTGCCGGCACTTCAAAGCAATCTGAGGGCCATTGCTTATAATAAATTCGGGATCAAAAATGCTGAGGCTGCTGTAATAGGCGTACCCCGGAAACAGATGCTGGGAGTGATCCGCAATGTGATGTCAGGAGCTGACGATATACCATTCTCCGACAAGGGCGGAGCATGGGCACAAATGAACAAGGAAGGTTACGGATCGTACCTGATGAATTTCGGAACGCTGACAGAAAAAACTGTTGATGAATGGATTAAAATGTGCCGCAACCTGGGGTTCAGGCAGATTGACAATCACGGAGGAGGTGATTTCTTCAGGTTTGGTGATTTTGAACTAAACATGGAGAAATGGCCGGGTGGCTGGTCCGACTTCAAAAAAATAAATGACAGGCTTCATGAATCAGGTATTTCGGCAATCTTTCATACTTATGCTTTTTTCATTGATAAAAACTGCAAATATATTACGCCAGTTCCCAGTAAGGACCTGGGATACTTTGAATCCTATACCCTGACAGAATCAGTTGACCCGTCCGATTCAACAATCACGGTTAATGAATCGACTGAAGGCATTTCACTTATAACAGGTTTCTTTGTCAGGAACAGCAAGACACTCCGTATTGGAGATGAACTTATTGAATACAGGGAAGTTACAAGAAAACCACCATATTCTTTCATTGGTTGCAAAAGGGGTGCGAACAATACAAAACCCCTGGCACATAATGCCTCAGATAAAGCATACCATCTGAGGGAAATGTTCGGCAGGTTTGTACCTGATCCTGACTCTGAATTGTTTTTGGAAATAGCAGGACATACAGCGGAAATTATAAACGAATGCGGTTTTGACGGGATTTATTTCGATGCAATTGACGGAAGTGATATACTCGGAGGTGAAGAATATTTTTGGTATTACGGCACAAAATTCATTTTTGAAGTTGCAAAAAGGCTGGAGAAGCCTGTAGGCATGGAGATGAGTTCCATGGCACACCACTGGTGGCATTACAGGTCGCGCTGGCAGGCCTGGGACAGACCGGTGAGAGGATACAAAAGGTTCATTGACATTCATTCTGCAGCAATAAAAACAGGCAGACTCTTCTACCCTCCTGCCATCAAATCGAACGAAAATGAACACGGACTCTGGAGAGGCCATGAACCACTTATTAATAAATATGCATCAGCTGAGAATGGCGGTTTATTACTTCCCCTGCATTTCGGCTGGTGGGGTAACCAGACCTGGAATCCTCCACAGGTTGAACCTACATTCATAGATGACATAGAATACCTTTGCTGCAAAATGGTTGGAAACAACGCCGGTATGTCAATGCTGGGCGGAGCCGATGAAAAAACACTTGCTGAAAATCCTGCCTTCAGGAGAATTGCAGATAAAATAAGGCAATATGAAGAATTAAGACATAATGGCTATTTCAGCGATTCTGTCAGAACTCTGCTGAGGGAAGCCGGAAAGGAATATTCACTTTTCCAGGATGACAAGGGCAAATTTAACCTCAGACCAGTATCCTACAGTAAACAGAAATTATCTGTTTCAGAAAAAGCTCCTTCGACATTTATTTCAACAAATAATTTTGACAATCAGGATGTTAAGCTTCGCATTGAACCGCTTTTGAATATTAAAAAGTACAATGATCCTGCAGGTATTGTTATTGCCGGAAATATGAGCAATAATGAATTCTCTTTAGTCGGCAGTGCCGGAAATCTGCCTGCCTCAGTCAGCAAATCCGCAGACCTTACCCCGGATGGAAAACCTGCATTCAGGTTTAATGCTGATACAAGAGGTGTTCCATCTCGAGAGGGACTTTGGGTGAAAATGGAAAAGGCTTTCGATTACGGACTAGATATTGGCAAAAACCAGGGACTTGGTGTATGGGTAAAGGGAGATGGCAGCGGGCAGCTTCTGAACCTCCGGCTTGAAAGTCCGAAACATCTATCTCACGGAGCCAGGGGGGACCATTTCATTAAAATTGATTTCACAGGCTGGAAATATTTTGAACTTATCGAGATTGAATCAGCACAATTCAGTAACTATATCTGGCCCGATTCAGGTTTTTATGTATATGATTCTTACAGACATACAATACTTTACAACAATATCGAAAAGCTGCAGCTTTGGTATAATAACCTTCCAGGGGAAAAGGAAATTTCCTGTGCAATCGGGCCGGTAAGGGCTCTTCCTCTGCTTGCTCAGACTATTGAAAATCCGACTGTTACAGTAGGAAATAAAACGATGCAATTCAGATGTAAAATGGAATCAGGCATGTACCTGGAATTTATCTCAGCTGATAGCTGTATACTATATGGTCCAAAGGGTGAAAATCTTGGAGATGTTGAAGTTACTGGCGATATTCCTGAGCTCAAAAAAGGAGAGAATGAAATTGCGTTCAGCTGCAAGGGATCATCAGGTATAAATTCCAGGATACAGGTAACTGTGATTACTGAAGGGAAACCGTTATTGTAGTCTGGGGTCCCTCGATACGCTCTGGATGACAGTGCAGATTATATAAAAAAAATATAATATGAAAAAGTATAATGTTGGCATAATAGGTTACAGCTGGGCAGCAGGGGCTCATATTGAAGCCATTAATAAAACAGAATGGGCACAGGTGACAGCAATATACTCGTCAAGGAAACTAAATCCCTCAGAGCTTTCGGCTAAATATGGCAGCGATATAAAATGTTACACCGACCTCCGGGAAATGCTTGTTGATAAGAGCATCCACGTAGTTTCAGTAACAAGCTATCCGCATGAACATGCAAAACAGGCGATTCTTGCTGCCGGTGCAGGGAAGCATCTGATTATCGAGAAGCCTGTTGCACTTTCATGGGAAGAGTGCCTGAAGGTAGATGAAGCAGTTAAGAAGGCCGGAGTTAAAACCTGTGTCTGCTTTGAATGCAGGTATTCAAGCCAGTTCATTACAACAAAAGCCATGATAGACAGCGGTATGCTGGGAGAAATTCATTATGGCGAAATAGATTATTATCATGGCATAGGTCCTTGGTACATACAGTTCCGCTGGAATGTAAAGAAGGACTCTGCAGGAAGCAGTCTTTTGTCTGCCGGATGCCATGCCCTTGATGCACTTTTATTCTGCATGGGCAACGATGTGCAGGAAGTGACTTCAATGACCACTTTTTCGAAGAACGCTGATTTTAAGAAATATGAGTATCCCACAAGCTCTGTTACTCTGCTCAGGTACAGTGATGGAAGGATTGGTAAAGTCGCATCAGTAATTGACTGTCTGCAACCATATTATTTCCACGTACATCTTGTCGGCAGTGAGGGCAGCCTGCTTGACAACAAATTCTATTCAACAAAAATGGGCGGTCTGAACAGAGGCAAATGGAGCGAACTTTCGATGAAAATGCTCGATTCGGGAGACGTCTCAGATCACCCCTATCAGACTCAGTTCGAAGCCTTTTTCAGTGCCCTCGACAAGGGGAAGGATATGCCTTATACAAGTCTGAGCGACTCCCTGCATGCTCATGAGATAATCTTCAGGGCTGATAAGGATGCCATTAGAAGTAAAAAGTAAAAAGGAAAAAGGAAAAAGTTAAAAGTAGACATAGAAAGTAAAGAAATGAGAAAGCTTTTTTTAATAATTATTTCATTTTGTCTTCTGTGTGGCTGCACATCAGAAAAAAGGCAGAAAGAACAATTACCTGTGCTGGCATGGTACAGCATTCCGGCAGAACAGACTAGTGTTCAAAGATATCTTGAACTGAAAGATGCCGGCTTCACTCATAACCTGAGCACTTTCCCTGATGTATCAGCTTTACTGGCAGCACTCGATACGGCGCAGGCAGCTGGCATAAAAATGATAGCAGCCTGCCCTGAACTGAAAACTGCCACGGAAGAAACTGTGAAGAAGTTAATGAACCATCCTGCCCTGGCGGCCTACATGCTTCGTGATGAACCAAACAGGAAGGATTTTCCGGAACTTGGAGAATGGGCACGAAAAATAAGGTCAGTCGACAGCAGTCATTTCTGTTATCTGAACCTTTTTCCTAATTATGCCTCGGAGGAACAGCTGGGAACCGAAACCTATCAGGAACATGTCGATCTTTTTATAAAGGAAATTCCCCTTGAAATAGTATCATTTGACCATTATCCGGTTGTTGGAGACTCACTAAGGGCCAACTGGTACGAAAACCTTGAAATAGTTTCCGCAGCAGCAAAAGAAGCCGGAAAACCATTCTGGGCCTTTACTCTCTCTGTGGCACATGGCCCCTATCCCATTCCCACACTGGCACACATGCGATTACAGGTATTCAGCGATCTTGCATACGGAGCACAGGGCATTGAATATTTCACTTACTGGACACCACCTTACGATACACTCTGGAAATTCAACACTGCACCAATATCAGTTGAAGGTACAAGAACTTCAACTTATGATAAGGTTAAACAACTCAATGAAGAGATCAAAGGCCTGTCATCTGTCTTTCAGGGATCAGAAGTTTTATGGACTGCTCATACCGGAGACAATATTCCTTCAGGAACAAAACCACTTGGCCCTCTTCCCGGTCAGGTTGAGCTGATAGAAACTGAGGGCACAGGAGCAGTGGTATCGATGCTGAAGAATAACAGACACTCTTACCTCGTAATTGTAAACCGCGATTTCCTGAAACCAATGGATCTGACAATCAGTTTCAGGGAAGATGTAAAAAGAATAATGAAAGATGGCTCAGAAATGTATTGTGAAAAAAATAACAATAACTTTGAAATAGAACCCGGAGACATTATAATCTTTGATCTGAAAGAATAACCTAAACATACAATCAATGAAAAGAAGAGATTTCCTGCAGAGCACAGCAGCACTTTCTGCCGTGACAATATTAAGTCCTAAAACAGCATTCGGCTCAGGCGCCAATTCAGCAATAAGAATGGGTATAATTGGTTGTGGAGGACGTGGCACTCATGTAATAAGATCGATGTCGGACAATACTAATATTGTTATTGTCGCAATGGCTGATCTGTTCAGGGATAAGCTGGAATCAGCAAAGAAGCTTCTGGATGAACAGAATGCAAAAAAAGGCTTCCCTGCAATTCAGAAGACCAGCACTTATACGGGATCTAAATGCGCCCAGCAACTACTTGCTAACAAAGAAGTTGACGCAGTTCTTATTTCATCTCCTGCCTACACTCATGCGGATTATTTTGAAGCCGCTGCACAGGCAGGTAAACATATTTACTGCGAAAAACCTGCTGCTCCCGATGTTGCAGGCTGCAGAAAGGTTGAACACGTCGGCAATACATATAACGGGAAACTGAGCATGGCAATAGGATTTCAGATCAGGCATGCCACACCGTATGTTCAGATGGTAGAAAGGATACAGAGGGGAGATATTGGAGAAATATTGAATGTTCACCTTTGTTATCTCGCTACCCGTATAGATCCTAAAGAGGCATCAGGAATGTCATGGGATGAGATAAGGATAAGAAACCAGTATCATTTTCATGCACTTTCAGGAGGCACCATGCTCGACCAGGCCATACACATGATTGACGTCTGCAACTGGACACTTCAGAAAGTTCCTGTTTCTGCAAGCGGAATAGGAGGAAAAGACTCTACTCAGACTTTTGGCGACACATGGAAGCATTTCCAGGTAAACTACCAGTATCCCGGGGTAAATGTAAGCGTTCATGCAGTACAGTTCGGCACCTACTTTGGTGATGTCTGTGCGAAATTTATTGGCACTAATGGCACTGCTGAAGCACATTACTCAGGAGGTGTTTTCATAAATGG
>CAZEYY010000099.1:3224-5287 GCA_964516485.1 uncultured Rikenellaceae bacterium | reverse complement strand
CAAAAGTTAATACAAACATCAAATGTGCTTCCGATTTTGGGTATGACTGGGTAAATGTAATGTCAGATGCCTTTGCCGAAGCAGCTTCGTATGGTACTGTTATGGAATACCCTGAGGATAATCTTCCTCAGGTCAAAAAATGGTTAATTGAAGATATTGAGGATATTGGAAGGATCAAACGACTGAAAGCAAATGAACATCAGCGACTCAAATCGCGCATTGATGAAATCAGTGAATACAGGAAGCTTACTGGTGATAAGCAGTTCATCTGTGGCTGGGTAGAGGGTCCTCTGGCTGAATATTGTGATCTCAGGGATGTATCCAGGGCCTGCATGGACCTTTATGAAAATCCCGCTCAGATCCGTAAAGCCCTTGAAATAATTACACAGAATGCAATTGATTTTGCTGAGGAACAGGTAAAAGCAGGCGCTCATTGCATAGGCATGGGAGATGCGGTATGCTCCCTGATATCGCCTGAACTGTATGAAGAATTTGTACTTCCTCATGAAAAGGCAATAGTCGATCATGTTCACAATCTGGGTGCTATGGTGAAACTGCATATCTGCGGCAATACCTCAGGCATCCTGCATCTGATGGTCAAAACAGGAGCTGATATAGTTGATATTGACCATCTTGCAGGATCGATGGCAGATTTTATCAAGCTCTTTTCAGTGAAACAGGTACCATCAGGAAACAGTAATCCTGTGGCAGTTATCTGCAACGGAGACAGCACTTTAATAAAGGAAAGTGTGAATCAATGCTGGGAAGATACCAAGTACAGGGGTATTGTATCAGCAGGCTGTGAGATACCCCCGGATACTGCTGCTTCAAATATGCTTGCATACATGAAGGCAGCACACGCGCTGGTAGCAGGTTAGCAGTTTAGCAGCTTAGCTCATAGCAGCTTAGCTCATAGTTAATAATTCTATCAGCTAAATTGCTATCAGCTAAATTGCTATCAGCTATCAGCTATCAGCTTTCTTAAGTTTTGGCAGGAAAGAAATTATCAGTGCACCGGTAAGTGCTAAACCAATCAGCACAAGGAAACCGGGTGTATATGTTTTCGAAGAATCATGGAGTGCTCCCACAAGCATGGGGAACATCGATTCTGCAACACCGTCAGCTACGAGTATTATTCCCATTGTCCTTCCAAGGGCGCGAACACCGAACAGATCACCGGCCATCAAGGGTATTATCATGTAGTCGCCGCCAAGACCAATACCGAAAATTATCGCAAAAATATAGATACGTCCCGGAAAATCAGGCATAAGAAGCAATGGTATGGCAGTTGCCACAATAAGATAGATCAGCATCATAACATATTTTCGCCTGAAAATATCAGCAAGCCAGCCCATAAGCAACCTGCCTGCAAGACTTGACAGCAAAACAAATGACATGACGTTTGCAGCTTCAGCCTGACTGTAATTTATATCCCTGAGATACAATTTCAGGTGCTGTCCTATCCCTCCCACAGCTCCTATTGAACACATGCTTCCCAGTGCGAGCAGATAGAAATATTTATTTGTAAGAATACTCTTAATGGGAATTGCCTCGTCCTTTTTCACTGATTCTGCAGGCTTTACTGAGGAACCCTTTATAAAATAAACCATTGGCAGGGCAAAAATAATTATCAAAATACCCAGTGAAGCAAGAGCATAATGCCAACCTATGTTTTTTTCAAGACCTGCTGCAATCTGAGGGACCAGGGCTCCTCCGGCACCTATGCCAAGGTAGGCTATACCCATCGCCTTACCCCTGTTCTTATCAAACCACCTTGATATCATAACCTGGCATGGAAGTGGTCCTCCACAAACATATCCAAGAGCATTGAAGACATAAAACAGGTAGAACATACCCAGGTTATCAGCATAGCTTAAACCTATAAGGGCCACTCCCATCATAATAACACCTGAGAGCATAAGCCTCCTCGGACCATATTTGTCTATAAGCCATCCGGCAATAAAACCGAACAAGGGTCCGACAATTAGTTTGCCTATTGCGTTACCTGAGGTAACAACAGTTCTGGACCAGCCATATTCCCTGACCATGAAGTCATAAAAGAA
>CAZEYY010000099.1:0-3124 GCA_964516485.1 uncultured Rikenellaceae bacterium | reverse complement strand
ACCTTCAGTTCAACCGGAACACCTGCAGCCTACCTTCATCCGAGCGAAGCACAACACGGAGATCTTGGAATACTTCAGGTAAATGATGTTCTGCTTGTGATCTCCAATTCAGGAAAGACAAGGGAAATTCTTGAACTTATAAACCTGAAGAATAACCTTTATCCTGAGATACCTGTAATTCTTATCACCGGGAATGAAAATAATCCTCTCACAGGATCTGTATCATGCCAGATATTCACAGGCAATCCGGCTGAAGTTTGCCCTCTTGGTCTCACCCCTACAACATCCACCACTGTTATGACAGTAATAGGAGATGCCCTTGTTGTTATGCTTATGGAAAAAATAGGTTTCACTGTTTCAGACTATGCAAAAAGGCACCATGGAGGCTACCTTGGGGCAAAATCAAGGGAGCTGTCGGATAAAAAGTAGGCAGAAGGCAGAAGGCTGAAGGCGAAAGGTGCAATCGGAAGATGTAAAGCGTATAGGAAATAATGTCTTATTTAGGAACTCTTCCCTGCTCAGACAGGCCGTAAAACTTATGAAAAACTAATTTTCCATTTTTTTTGCACCCTCGGATAAAAAGATTAGTTTTGAACCTTTCAGAAAATTAATCAAAATAACATAGTAATTATGACAAACAATAGTAGTACCGGAGCTATAAGCAAGAAGGATTATGTATTCGCCATATCTGTAATTGGTATTTTCTTTTTCCTGTTCGGTTTTGTAACCTGGCTAAACGGAATTCTTATACCATTTTTAAGGACAGCCTGCGAACTGTCTGATTTTGAGGCATATTTCGTTACATTTGCTTTTTACATGTCTTACCTTGTTATGGCACTGCCTTCATCAGCCCTGCTGAAAAAGACAGGCTTTAAATCAGGAATGTCAATTGGTCTGTGGATTATGGCTGTCGGAGCCCTTATTTTCATTCCAGCTGCAATGACAAGGACATTCAGCTTATTCCTTCTTGGTCTCTTTGTTGAAGGTACCGGGATGGCTCTCCTCCAGACTGCATCAAATCCTTACATAACTATTCTAGGCCCGCCTGAAACAGCTGCAAAGAGGATAAGCATCATGGGTATTGCCAACAAGTTTGCAGGTGCAATTGCTCCTATCATACTTGCACACGTAATACTTAAAGACTCTGCAGTACTCGAATCAAAGCTTGCCGAGGCAACTGATGCAATTACAAGAACAGGAATTCTTGATGAGCTTGCCAGCCGTGTAATCGGTCCGTATATTGTAATGTCAATAACACTTGTCCTTCTGGGCCTGCTGCTGCGTTTCGCGCATCTGCCTGAAGTTGACACTGACAAGGAAGATCCGCAGACCGGAGATACAAATTCAAAGAAGACCAGTGTATGGCAGTTCCCTCACCTTATTCTGGGGATGATAACATTGTTTTTCTATGTTGGAGTCGAAGTAATAGCCGGCGACAGTATAATCAGGTACGGTCAGTCGATAGGCATTTCAATGGATTCTGCCAAATATTTTACATCCCTGACTTTAATTGGAATGGTTCTTGGCTATATCTGTGGAATTGCCTTTATACCAAGAGTATTTTCACAGGTAACAGCGCTTAAATTCTCTGCAATATCTGGTTTGATCTTTTCACTTGCAGCGATTTTCACCCCTGCCTCAATAAAATTTACTATGCCATTTGTTGATCCTTTGACTCTTCAGGGAATAACAATGGAACTTCCTCTTACTGTACTGTTTGTTGCACTTCTTGGCCTTGCAAATGCTCTTGTATGGCCAGCTGTATGGCCACTTACACTGGACGGACTTGGCAGGTTTACAAAAACAGCATCAGCTCTTCTTGTAATGGCAATTGCCGGTGGAGCCATTATGCCTCTTATCTATGGCAAACTCGCCGTTACATTTTCAACACAGTCTGCTTACTGGATCTGTGTTCCATCCTATCTCATGATAGCATATTATGCTTATATTGGTCATAATGCAGGCAAAAAATGACATACGACCTTAAAAATATTTTTGAACAGTTTAAAGCTGAAGGTACCTACCTTATCGGTGAACCATACGGTAGCGGACATATCCATGATACATTCAGGATAAAGACTGCTGAAGCAGACAGGGACGACTACATCCTTCAGCGGCTTAACAATAAGATATTCAAGAATATACCTGAACTTCAGAATAATATAGAAAGAGTTACCGTACATCTGAAGGAAAAACTAAGCAGGATACCCGGAGCCAACATTAAACGCGAATGCCTGGCTCTGATTTCATCCTCTGATGGTAAAAGCTGGCATCTCGATAATAATGGCAACTACTGGAGACTGTATATTTTCATATCAAATCACCGCTCATATAACATCGTCGATTCAACCGACAAAGCATACGAGGGCGGAAAGGCAATCGGACGTTTCCAGGCCATGCTTGCTGATATGCCCGGAGGACCTCTTTTCGAAACTATTCCCAAATTCCACGACATAGAAAACCGTCTGCGGATACTTGAGGAAAAAATTAAGGAAGATCCGGCAGGCCGTGTTAAAGAACTTGAGTATGAGATAAAAGAATATCTGAGCAGAGGTGAAGAGATGAAGACAATACTCAGGCTTGGGCGTGAAGGAAAAATACCTCTCAGGATCACACATAATGATACGAAATTCAACAATATCCTTCTCGATGAAAATGACAAGGCTCTATGTGTGATTGACCTCGATACTGTGATGCCCGGTTATGTTCATTATGATTTTGGCGATGCTATCAGGACAGTGACAAATACAGCAGCTGAGGACGAAAAGGACCTTTCGAAGGTTGAAATGAACATCGACCTGTTTGAGGCATACGCTAAAGGCTATCTCTCTGAAACCGGGAAAACACTTAACAGTACCGAAATAGAATATCTCGCATTCGCTCCCAAGCTGATAACATATACTATTGGCGTAAGGTTTCTGACAGATTATATTGATGGCGATAACTACTTCAAGATTCATCATCCGCTTCATAATCTCCAGAGAACAAGAGCCCAGCTCAAGCTGGTCATGAGCATGGAAAGACAGTATGAGGAAATGAAGAAGATTATCAGGAGACTTGTTTGAGTGGTGTCCTGCACCCCTATAAAACTAGACTAAAAGTACTAGATTAAAACGTACTTTTA
>CAZEYY010000098.1:0-14647 GCA_964516485.1 uncultured Rikenellaceae bacterium | reverse complement strand
AAGGATGGCCCAAAAGAAGTGTATGGATTTCAAATCAGGGAAAGCAAAAAGTAAAGTTCACTTTCGAGGCAGACCGTGAGGGAAACGGCAAATGGACTGAGCTCAAATCTGTTTATCTTGAAAAGGGCGCATCGCTTTTTAATGAATTTACCCCCGGTGAGACAGGTGAATGGATCAGAGTGACAGCCAACCGTGATACGAGGGGGACAGTTCATTTCACATATTCCGGCAGTGAAGAAAGAGGGTATTCGTCTGACAATATTTTCAGGGGAATATCTGATGCAAGCAATAAAACATCAACAGGCGGATTATTGTACGGACTTGGTAATGAACGCCGTGCCCTTGGAATACTTTCAACAGTTTATAAGGAAGCCGGCTCAGAAGTAAATGGCTATTATGAACTTGATTCGCTGATGAAACTTGAAAAAAAGTCAAATCCTGAGACTGAAAAATATATTTCAGAGAAATTTACAATTCCGAAAGATGTGATCACAATAGATGAATCATCTGTTCTGCTTATTGATGACAAGGGTCGAAGGTGGAGACTTCCCCTTGGCAATGAAAATTTTAAAAGTCTTACAACATCGGCTTCACTGAGAATATGCAGGGAGGTCGCAACAGAAAGAGATCTGTTCAACTGCATGGGAACCTTTTATGAACTTCCTGCTGAAAACGCTGACGGATTTGCAAAAATAAGACCTGTGGCATCTCACAACCTGAGAATAAACGATTATGCATCCTACAGAGGCATGCTTATAATGACCGGAATTGATACTGAGAATCTTACAGACAACAGTCATATAATTGTTTCTGCTGATAAGAAGGCTGCAGTATGGGCAGGAGTGATTGATGATCTGTGGAAACTTGGCAAGCCAGTCGGTAATGGCGGTCCCTGGAAAAATTCACAGGTAAAAGCAAACCAGCCTTCCGATCCTTATCTTATCGGCTTTTATGATAAAAAAGAACTCACACTTTCTCATGATCTTGCAAAGCCTGTCACCTTTACACTTGAAGCCGATCCCTCAGGAAACGGGACATGGATGAAATTCATTGACATACAAGTTGTGCCGGGTGAAAGCACTGAATACACCTTTCCTGATAGTTTCAGTTCCAGGTGGATCAGGTTCAAATCCGGTTCAGATTGTACAGCAACTGCCTTGCTGAATTACAACTAGTTATTGTTATTTATTTAACACAACATCTGCTTCGGCTAAGGATTTTTTAAGGTTTTTTTGCAATTTGCAATTATATCAGTGTTAATCTGATAGTTGCAAATTATTATTTTCTAAAGAAAAACTTGACTTCCATTTCTTTCTTATTTAACTTTGATATAAAGAATTACTTTTTTAACTTTGATATAAAGAATTACTTTAAACCATATCCGGGGACTTTTAGTTTTTCTAAATAATTAATCAAAAAGGGAAGTATGAGAAAGTCATTTTATGTTCTTTCTGCCATGTTCCTGATAATCCTGACCTGGCTGATTTCAACCTGCAGAAAAGAGGAATATGTTATCGTTTACTCGAAAATTAGTACTACAAGAGTCTACAATGTGACTTCAACGACAGCTTCAGTTGAGGGATCGATTGACTCACTAACGGCTGCCGCACATGATGAATTCGGATTTTGCATGGATACGATGTCAAATCCAACAGCATACAAGCAGAAGCTTCTTTTAACTGGCTCAGTACAGCTTGGGACTTTCGGAGGTACAATTTCGGGACTGAAACCCTCCAGAACATATTACATCCGTGCTTTTATTAAGGATAATAAGAAATATATCTACGGCCAGGAAAAATCATTTACTACAACAGCTGCCGTTGTACCCACCGTAACAACAAATACGGTAACTGATGTTCTTTCTACAACTGCCGTATGCGGTGGTAATGTAACAGCTGAGGGAGATAAACCTGTTGTCGCCAAAGGAGTGTGCTTTGACACAGTTGCAAACCCAACAATCCTGAAGAACAAAACTATGGATGGCTGGAGTACCGGCAGTTTTACAAGCTCAATGATGAATCTGGTCCCGAACAAAACTTATTATGCCAGGGCTTATGCAGTATCGGAATTCGGAGTAGGTTATGGAGTTCAGAAAACTTTCACAACAAAAAACCTTCTCTACTCATTTCATGATGATTATTCAAACAATAATAATAACTGGGATACAGGCGATTTCACAGGTGGCACTTCAAAGATCGAAAACGGCAGGTACACGATTTCATATTCCACAAGTGGCTATTTATATCTGATGTACAATAAATTTCCTGATTTTAAAGCAGTTACAAGTAAGGATTTTGAGATCAGCACAAGTCTTAAAATAACATCCTACGGCTTAGTGGCAATTGGTTCTGAGCTTACAGGTGGTATTATCTGGAATGCAGATGACACGCATTTCAGGTACTTTGTTGTTAAAAAACTATATGCTCTTGAAAAACTTTATAAATCGAAAGCATGGACCTATCAATATGCTATGGGTCAGTACGATGGGAGCTATACTACATGGAAGGATTATACATCATTTGCCGGCAGGGACAGTACAAAGCTCACTATTAAAAAAGCAAACAGCAAGCTGTACTTCTTCATTGATGACGTTCAGGTTTACAGCCACGATTATGGCAGCATTACTTATGACGGTGTTGGCTATCTTATTGAAAATGCAACAGTTGAAGCTGACTATCTGCTAATAGACCAGAAAGATTATAAAAAGTCTGCTGAAACGGAAATCAAGGAGCTCAGATCGCTACCCGGGGGAAAAAATATAATAAAATCACTGAATACCAACTAGATGCAAATACACACCTTATGGTAAAAGACTATAAGCTCACATCTGATCTGTACATTATCCCTTATGAAGAAAAGGGCAAAAATGCTTTTCTTGCATACTTCCCCCTGCAATCATTAATTTTCGAAATAAACCGGGATGCTGTAACAATTCTTAATAAGACAAAGGTCAGAACATACAGAACAGAAAATGCCTCTGAAATAAAATTCCTCGAGAGTCTTGTAGAGCTTAAAGTTATTAACGGCAGGAAAGAACCTCAGCCATATTCTCTGTTCCATGATAGTCCGAAGCCAACTTACACAATGTTGCTTCTCACAAATAAATGCCAGCTGAAATGCATTTACTGTTATGGCAAGTCATCCGGAAAAGGATTAATGATGCCAAAGGAAATAGCAAGAAAAGCTGTTGATACTATTGTCAGAAATACAATCGAAAAAAAAACAGGTCTGTTGCATATAGGATATCATGGAGGTGGAGAACCGACACAGAACTGGGAGGTTCTCACTGACAGTTACCTTTATGCTTCTGAACAATGCAACATAAATGATCTGAGGCTGTATTCAAGCATCTGCACAAATGGTATTTTTCCAAAAGAAAAAGCAGACTGGATAATCAGGAATATAAATGATGTTGCCATATCAATGGACGGGCTTCCTGAAATCCATAATCACAACCGTCCATTCAGAAATGGGAAAGGTTCATTTTCAGCTGTTTCCAGGACACTTGATCATTTTAACAAAAACAATAAGAAGTACAATACAAGGCTCACAGCTACAGAATACTCATATAAGAAGCTACCGGAGACAGTTAAGTTTCTGAAGGAGAGGTTCAATATCAATATGCTGAGCATTGAGCCACTTTATGTTTGCGGCCGGTGTATCACATCAGGATGCAAGCCCCCTTCCCTTGACGGATTTATTAAAATAATGACTGAAGTTATCGACCTGGGCAAGGAACTTTGTGTCAATATACAATATTCTGGAAACAGGCTTGAGAACCTTATATCAAGGTTCTGCGGAGCCCAGGGATCTAATTTCTTTATTACACCGAAAGGTTATGTAACTGCCTGCCTGGAAGTATCAGACTATGATGATATCCGGTCAGATTTTTTCATTTATGGGAAATATGACAAGACCAAACAAGAGTTTATTTTCAATAATGAAATATATAAAAGACTGGCATCCAGCCAGGTACAAAGCTTCAACACATGCAGGGAATGTTTTGCAAAATGGCACTGTGCCGGTGATTGCATTGCAAAGTCACCGAACCTACTTAAGGTCACTGATGAAAGGAATCTGTACCGGTGCAGACTGAACAAAACCCTCTTACGCAGAACACTTATTGATGCTATGAATCAGCAGATTAACAGGGCCACACCTTCAGCTGAAGTCAGGCCGGGCATACTTGTTTCTTAATATCAAATACTATGAAGGAAGGAAATAAAAGACATCCAAAAATCATTTCAGCGGTTGATCTTACGCACCTCCAGCCTAATGAAAGAATAGGACTCATTGGTAATGATAACCTGAGGAACCGCAGGGATTTCCTTGAAAAACTATTTAAGGCCGGCATTGCTGTAGGCTTGCCCTCAATCCTCTTCTCTTCCTGTGAACCTGAGATAAAATACATAGTGACAGATGAAGAAGATTGTCCGACATATACACCTTCAACCGGCAATAATCCATGCACCTGCAATACTGATGCAACAGCAGCCCTGTCGCCGAAAGTTGTAAATACTGTCCCTGCAAAGAACAGTACTTTTTTAAACAACTCTTCCGGAATTGAAATCAGAATTGACATAGATAAATTAATAGATGCCACAACTGTTCCAGGAGCTGTATCTATAACTCCTGAACCCGCAGGAGGATTTGATATTCATTTCTATGATCTGTCAAAAAACAATAATGGATTCAAAACATCATTGTCCCTGGTAAAAACCGGTACCTCAAACAAACTTGTATTGCTCGATGATACAAGTTATACTGTCACAGTTAAAAGCACTCTGAAAGATACAAATGGGAAAAGCCTTGACGGAAATAGTGACGGAACGGGGGGAGATGATTTCAATTACACATTCAAAACTGTCAAACAGTATGATTCGTGTATTTGTCAGTCCGACTGCACCTGCGTTGGCAATACATGTACATGCCAGAGCTATACTTCATGTTCGTGCCAGAGCTATACTTCCTGTTCATGTCAGAGCAACACATGCTATTACTGCTCCTGCATGTACCTGGCCTGTCCTTACAACTGGTAAGACTCTGAATAATAAACCATTGCATCACCGGCAGATTATTAGATAAAGCAAAGAATATGAAATTAAGGATCTGTGCAACCGAAGTAGTATATCAAATCCCCTTACTACTTATTTTCAGCCTTACAATTTCCTGTGAAAAACTGCCTGATGATCTGAAAGATACCGCGACAACAGGAAAATGGTCAACCTTTAATACCTCCACAGGACTTACCGGAAACCAGGTACGCGGAACCTTCTGCGACAGCAAGGGAGATATGTGGTTTGCTGTATCATCAAATGGTGCGGCAAGATATTCAAAAGGCACCTGGACCTATTATAAAACCTCAAACAGCGGAATACTTAGCAATGGTGTTACTTGTGTCGGAGAAGACAGTGACGGGAATATGCTGTTCGGAACAACAAACGGCATATCAATCCTTGAAACTGATAAAACATGGAGTTACTGGAGACATCCAACCCTTTCACTAGTCATAACCTGCATAAAAACAGATAAGCATGACAATATCTGGGCAGGAACATCAAATCATGGTTTTTTTGTATTTGACGGAAGCCAGATAACCCAGGTATATTACGAGGACCAGAAAACAATAAATGACATAGAAGAAGATAACAAGGGAAATATCTGGATAGGAACTGACGGAGGCTTGCTTAAGTTTGACGGAAACAGACTGACACTCATGACCCAGTCTGACGGGCTGCCGGATAATATTATAACTGCATTATTCAGTGACAGTAAAAACAGACTATGGATAGGAACATATTTTGGAAAAACCGTGTCGTGGCTTGACAGCCAGGGCATTCATCAGCAGTCACTTTTCAATGGCAGTCTTGCCCTTCAGATGAATGACATCTGTGAAGATGCAGCTGGCAACCTGTGGTTCAGCACTTATGAATCAGGACTTATCAGGTTCGACGGAGTTGTACCATATACCTTCAAAAAATACAACGGCATACCTGAGGATGACATAATTGCTTCAGCATCAGACATGGAGGGAAATATCTGGTTTGGACTATACAGCAAAGGACTTCTGAAATATACCCTTCCTCTAAATTAAAATATATGAGAATATTTTTCAGACTTGCCATTATCAGCTGCTGTTTTATCCTTTCCTGTTCGCAGGCGAATAGCCAGGATCAGACAAAAACAAGGGATAAGTACACTCTACTTACAATGGCCTACAATCAACGTCCGCTGCTTTTGTACAAAGGCCAGCTTCAGCTTAATGCCTCATACAGATTTGCTGCAAGGACCAAATCATTCGATTCAGACGGCAACATGATCAGCCTCAAAGACAAAGGATCGGCATCAATGATCCATACCTGGATATATGAATTGAAATATGGCATAACCAACTTTATTGAACTGGGAATTGATTCATACTGGATGAAAAATGGAATAAGGTCAGAATCAGCCAGTATACTCAGCGGATCAAACATAATAACTACAAACAGACTCGATGAATATAAAGGTTCAGGTGATCTTACAATTTCTGCAGCTCTCAGGTTTCCATTTGAGTATAAATTCTTTGATTTCATGGTAAAGGGAGGCCTCACCCTGCCCGTTGCTGAATACAAGCCCGGGCAACCCTCACACACAATAACTGATTATTCCTCACCTGAAAATTTCACTGTCAATTATATGTTTAATAACAGGAATGGCACAGGAGTTGCCTTTGCGAATCTTTCAACTGCAGGAAAAATAACATTCTCACGGATATCACTTGAAGCCAGGGGCCTTTACAGGTTTCCTGCAGGGGAGAGTGAAAGCATAAGGTGGAGCTGGACAAGGTATGGTTCAACATTCACATATTACAATACCCCCTGCAGTTTGCTTCCCGACAGGTCGCTTACTGTCAATGGATCAGTCCACTATCAGGCTGCAGGCTGGCTTGACCTGTTCCTGGGAACATATTATTACAAGACTTCAGACGGATGGACAGAATTTTCAGGTCTCAAATATGCCAATCCCGAAATCATGCTTATTACTCTTGAACCCGGATTCGAGCTGCAGATCGCTCCCAGCCTTACAATATCCCAATATGCAGGATTTCAGATTGCAGGCAGGAATAGCGATGCACCGTTTTATTTACTGACCACCCTGTCTTTCAACATGTTCCCTTTCTGGAAATAAACCCGAAAAGATGAAAAGGAAATATTTAATAATAATACTGCTTCTCCTGCCTGTTACAGGTATCTGCCAGAAAGAAAAGCAACTTGTACCATCTGATCTTAAACAACTTACGATAGTCACGGAACCATCTACACTGTATAAGGGTTATTTCCGTGCAGGAACTGCAGTCAGCTTCGGTGTTGTTGACAAGTACTTTAACAACAACAGCAAAAAGCAGTACTTCCTGAACAGCGCCTGGGCAACAAATGCCGGTTTCAACTTCTTATTCCAGTATGGCATCACTGACCGGCTTCAGGTTGAGGCTGCAATACCGGTTTCATTAAGTATCCGTCAGAGTGAAAGCCACATCTATGTGCCTTCAGTTGATACAACAATCGATTATTCCTTCACACTTAAGGGAAGGGGCCTTTCTGACTGCTATTTCACTGTAAAATACCAGCTTATAAACGAAAAGACTGCAAATACTTCATTGACAGGCAGTCTTGAAATAATGATACCAACAGGTCAGAAGAATCCAACCGATATAAAGGGAGAAACAGACTATAAGCCACCTGTGGGAAACGGTTGTTTTGCAGCAACAACAGGATTAAGATTCAGGAAGATTCAATACCCCTATTCCTATTCTGCCTATACCTTTTATATATATCAGTTTGCAGGGTCAAAAATCATGGATCCCGCCGACACTAAGGAAACATCTTTCAAGGATGGAAACCATGTTGATGCAGGTCTGAACTTCGGTATTCTTCTTAATGAATGGATTGCCCTTACAAATGAATTAAACCTGTATTACAGGTCGAAGGATAAAATCAACGATCAGATACCTGCTGATGCAATCGCTCCATGGGCAATATCGTACGAATCCAGGTTTGTTTTCCAGGTAAAAAGATTCAGAATAGGAGAAGCCGTAAGGATACCTCTTGCAGGCAAGGGTGTATCTGCTGACCCCATATATGTTCTTATTGCCCAGTACGTTTTCTGAAGACATCAGTATGAAGAAGTCGGATGACACTTTAAGCTCAGTTATCGGTTTGCCCTCACTATGCTTCTTCTTTGTTTTGCTTTATGCCTGTGCCACCCCATCAATACTTGTAACACAGGAACAGAATAAAGGAGATGAGCTCTTCAACAGGCACAATTACCCTGAAGCAATTCTGCATTATAATCTTATGCTTGATGCCAGCAGCAGGCTGGGTATTTACAGGAATCCTGAAATGGAGGCTGATGTAAACAGGAAAATTGCAAACTGCTATGAGATGACAGGCGATTATTCTCGGGCCATGATACACATAAAAATGGCTCTTGAAATTGATTCTGCCGGGAATAATCTTCTTGGAACAATCGAAGACCACAGGCAGCAGGGAAAGGTATTCATTTACATGGGTGACTATAACAGCAGCATAAGATCGCTGGAGAAAGCGCTTGCACTCAGCCTCGGAATGGATCAGAGCATTAAGGGAGTTCACCAGCAGGCAATTGCAGACAACTACCTTGCTCTGGGTCAATTATATGCTGTTATGGGAAAATCACAGACAGCTTTGGAAAACCTCATGAAGAGTCTGGAACTCTTTGAACAGAATAGGGATCGTGCAGGTGAACTTGAGTCTAATCTTGCAATCGGAAGTGTTTGGGCAGATTATGGCTATGGAGATATTGCCGGAAGCTATATAAGTAAATCTATTGAACAGGCTGTAACCCTGAAAATGGGAACAGCAAGGCAAAATCAGCTGATGGCATCAGTCCTGTCTTCGGCAGGAGAATATGAAGATGCATTAAGATGGCAGCAGAATGCTCTTGCTGAAGCAAATAGAAACAGAATTACAGCACAGATAATCTGGGCAGATATCGGTGTAGGAGATATATACAATGAACTTGGTGATACAAAAAGAGCTGAGAGATATTATAAAGCAGCACAGGAGGTAAAGGATTCTCTGTCAGAAAAATCCACCGGACTACAGGCATCACTTGACATGAGGATGGGTGACCTGGTAAATGCCCTGAGCAATTTTTCCTCGCAGGGATCAGTAACAGGAGAAGCAGTGTCCCTGCTTCGCGTTGCTTACCTTATGATAAACAAATCAGTAAATGATAGTGCGTTGATAGCTCTGGATAAGGCAGGTTCACTTTTCCGAAGTTCACAAAACCGTCAGGGACAGGCTCACGTACAATTGCTTAAGGGTAAAATCTATGCTGCAACAGGTAAATATTTGCAGGGCTTGCAAACTCTTGATTCCGCACTGAAATACAAAGACTTCCCAGAACTTGTATGGCAGGCATGGTATATCAGGGGAATTATTTTTGAAAATCAGGATGAGCCTGAAAAAGCAAGTGAAGCATACATGAATTCAATATCGGAGATTGAAAAAATAAGAAGAAGGCTTTCACTTGATGAATTTAAAAGCTCCTATTTCAGGAACAAGATAGAAGTCTATGACAGGCTGATAAGGCTGCTGCTCAGAATGAACAAAAGTGAAGAAGCCTTCCTGATTTCAGAAAAGGCCCGCTCAAGGGCATTTTATGATATTCTGTCGGGACGGAAGATAAACTACCGGAGTGCATTACCTGGTGATCTGACCCAGCTGGAACAGATGAAGAGAAATGAGATTGATAAGCTGTACAGGTTGATACAGAATCAGACATCCACTTCATACAATGATGCAAACAGTTCCAGACAGGCTGAGCTCCGGGAAATAAGGGCAACTCTTACCCGGGTTCAGGAAGAATATGAAGATATAATACAGAAGATAAAGCTTGAAAATCCTGAATATAAGGAAATTATAAGCACCGAGCCAGTAAAAATTCAGGATCTCAGGAACAAAATTGACAGAGGATCTGCTTTGATATCCTATTGGGTGAGTGAAAATGAACTTATAATCTGGTTCATTACTGATTCACATATCACAATGAAAACTGTCAATATAGATATTAAAGATCTGAATTCTGCTGTTGAGAAAACGCGAAACGCGATCAGGTCAAATTCCCTGAAGAATTCAGATGCTGCGTTACGGGAATTATCAGATGTCATTCTGGCGCCTGTATACACTGAATTAAAAACTGTTCAAAACCTTGTAATAATACCAAACAACTGCCTTCATTTCATTCCCTTCCAGGCACTGATGAATGAAAACGGGGAGTATCTGATTAATAAACATAATATTACGTATTGTCCTTCTGCAAGCATATACCTTCTGAATGCAGGAAAAGAGCCGGTAAAAGGATCAAGATTTCTTGGAATGGCCCTTGGAGATGTATCTGTCGGAAACAATGTCGGACTGCCCGGCACTGAAGATGAACTGAAAAGGATTATGCCTCTTTTCAGTGACAGATTAACAACAACAGGGGAAGGAAGCACTGAAAGTTATGCAAAGAAAAATTCAGGTGATTTCAACTTCATCCACTTTGCAACGCATGGAATATATAATTATAAACAGCCACTATATTCTTTTCTTCTCTTCCCTCCTTCTGAAAATGACGATGGCAGACTGAATGTATGGGAGGTCTTTGAAATGAACCTGCACTCAAAACTTGTTACCTTAAGCGCCTGCGAAACAGGGCTTGGCAACCTCGACAAAGGTGATGAGCTCATTGGTCTGAGCAGGGCCTTCCTCTATGCCGGCTCTTCTGCAGTAATTGTAAGTCTCTGGAGTGTAGCAGATTACCCGACAGCAATTCTGATGTCAAATTTTTACAAATACATTCGTGATCATTCTCTTGAAGAAGCGCTTACCCTGGCCCAGAAAGATGTTCTGAAGCAGTATCCGCAACCTTTGTACTGGTCGCCATTTATTCTCATCGGAAATGGCAAAACTCATGCGGATTAATTAAGGGAATTTCCTATTTTTGATTTCAAACAGAGATATAATTCAATTTTGTCCCTGTTTAAGACTTGATGCTTCTTAGCGGCCCTGTGTCGTGGTGGCAATGTTTTAATGTTTTAATTATAAATAATCAGCAAGGAGGTTATTATGCCTGGTCCCGGTGCTTACTGGTATGGAAAAGAAGAGCTTGAAGCTGCAGTTGAGGTTATGAACAGCGGGTATCTTTTCCGCTACGGAAATGAAAATGATCCGAAATTTCTCAGGAAGGTCTATACCCTTGAGAATGAACTTGCCAAGTATGAAAAAGCAGGCTATGCGCTGGCAACATCTTCAGGGACCTCTGCCCTGCTGAGCTCAGCTTTTGCCCTGGGCCTTAAACCTGGTGATGAGATAATTGTCCCCGCATACACCTTTGTCGCAAGCTATTCTTCCGTTATTTTTCTTGGTCTTGTTCCGGTGCTTGCTGAGATCGATGAAAGCCTTGGTCTTGACCCTGATGATATTGAACGAAGGATCACTCCAAAAACAAAAGCAATAATGCCTGTTCACATGCTTGGCAATCCATGCGACATGGACAGGATCATGGCTGTTGCAAGGAAGCATAAACTGGTGGTACTTGAAGATTGCTGCCAGGCTGCCGGTGCCTCTTATAAAGGTAAAAAAGTAGGCACAATCGGAGACATTGGAGCCTTTTCACTTAATTTCTTCAAAACAATCAACAGCGGTGATGGCGGATTTGTTGTTACAAATGACAAGTCGCTGTATGAAAGGGCATTCGGCATGCACGACCAGGGACATACTCCTAACCGTACAGGTGTTGAGGTGGGTAACAGGTCCTTGCTGGGACTGAATTTCCGGCTGAATGAACTTACTGCCGCCGTAGCCCTGGCTCAGTTAAAGAAACTTGACAGAATTGTTGCAGAGCTCAGAAGAAAAAGAACTCTTTTAAAAGAACTTATCTCAGAGGCCAAAGGATTTAAATTCAGAACATTAAACGATCCTGAGGGAGATTGCAGCACTCTTTGTACAGTTATTTTCGACGATGCTTCAAAGGCTGCCGAAGTATCCTCACGGCTTGGCTCTAAAACAGTTGACAAAAGCGGCTGGCATGTATATGCAAATATGGAACATGTTCTGGCACACCTTAAAAGCATTGGTCAGCCACATACAAAAGGCTCATACCCGGGAACCGATGATATACTGAGCAGGAGCATGAACATAAGCATTGGAGTTGTTGATGGAGGGCTTGGTGCCGGCTGGGGAATAAATATTAACTCAACTGACGGCGAGATAAGAAAGGCTGCTGAGCAGTTTGTAAAGGCATGTGAGTAGAGGCGGAAGGCAGAAGGCGGAAGGGCAACCGGCAACCGGCAACAGAAGGAAGCCCTGAGCCCTGAGCCCTGAGCCGTGAGTCGTGAGTCGTGAGTCGTGAGTCGTGAGCCCTGAGTCATATAAAATGAACTTTAAACTTTAAAATTTTAATCGTGAAACTGAAAGAAAACTGTAAATGGTCACTTGTTGTACCAACAAGCATGGGTGTAAGGATAACACCTCTTAACAACCAGCCTGTTCATACCAGTGATACATTCTTTATGCAGGCAACCAGCGCAGAAACCAATGTTGCAACTGTTTCTTCCTATCTGGGACTGCCTGTGAAGGTACTGACAACATTTGTAAAGGACAGTCCGATAGCAAAACTTATAAAAGATAACCTTGCCGGCAGGCACCTTGCTTATGAAGGTCCGGAAGTTGACCAGGGAGGTCCATGGGGATACAGGCACCAGTTTAATATTGCAGATTCCGGATTCGGGACAAGAGGCCCAAGGGTTCACAATGACAGGGCCGGAGAAGTAGGAAGGACACTGAATGTCAAAGACTTCGACCTGAACCAATTGTTTGTAAGGGAAGGTGTCCAGATTCTTCACCTTTCAGGCCTTATTGGCGCCCTGTCGAAGGAAACAAGTACTTTCTGCCTTGAACTGGCAAGGAATGCAAAGAAGACAGGAACACTCATCTCATTTGATCTGAACTACAGAGCATCATTCTGGAAGGGAAGAGAAAAGGAACTCAGAAACATTTTCAGTGAAATAGCTTCATTATCCGACATCCTTGTAGGAAATGAAGAGGATTTCCAGCTATGTCTGGGAATAAAGGGGCCAGAAGAAGGAGGTAAAGACCTGGCTGGTCAGATCGACAGCTTTAAAGAAATGATAAAAAGAGTTAAGGAGTCCTATCAGTGTGCTTCTGTATTTGCCACTACTCTTCGTCAGGTAGTAAGCGTGAACAGTCACCTGTGGGGAGCACTTATGCTTAATGATAACGAATGGAAAGTAATTGAACCGCGACAGATTGATGTACTTGACCGCATCGGCGGAGGTGACGGATTTGTCGGGGGAATGCTTTATGCCATCCTTAAAGGATGGGAACCTGAAAAATGGATCCAGTTCGGATGGGCAGCCGGTGCTCTGGCCACAACCTCTCTCACTGACTATGCAACGCCTGCTGATGAGGAGCAACTGTGGAGCATCTGGAAAGGCAATGCAAGAGTTAAACGATAAACATCTCAGCATGAACACATTAACAGGAAGTAGAATTTACCTGCCAGTATTATTGTTTCTGCTTGCCATTCCCGGATCTGCATTAGCGACGGGAAACAAAGGTGAGAAAAAAGACAGGTATGAAAAAATATATGATAAGCTGAGCATCCAGATCGACCAGGAACGTATCAAAAACGGGGTCAGGTATATCTCAGAAGATCCGCTCCCCAGAAGGGTGCTCAACTGGTCACGGCCGGGACAGTCTGTCTCATCACTCCGGGAAGCAGATGTGTGGCTGACAGCCAGACTGAAAGATGCCGGCTATAAACCGGAGTTGGATTCAACCAAGGTTAGAGCCTTCGGGCGCGACAGGTCCAAACCTATATCACAACAATATGCTGCTCCGCCTGAAAATTCACCATACTATACAGCAAATAATGTAATTGTCACAAAAAAGGGAAGTGAAAAAACTGATGAAATTATCATCATAATTGCCCACAAGGATTCCCAGAGCTGGATAGAATCGCCAGGTGCAAATGACAATGCAATAGGTACCTGTGGCGCTCTTGAACTTGCAACTGTTCTCAGGAACTACAAAGCTAAACATACAATCCTGTTCATATTCTGTAACGAGGAACATACACCCTGGACCAGCGTCACTGCAGCAAACAACATTAAGAAAGAAGGAAAGGATGTACTGGCACTAATTAATATGGATGGCATTGGCGTAAAGCCGGAATCACAGACAGGGCAACTAACAAATGTTACAAGGTACAGCACGCATGAGGGAGAGAAACTTGCAGATATGATGGCTATGCTGAATTCAAAACACGCCATTGGACTTCAACAGTCAAAATATTTCAGTAAACAACCTGGTGACGACGATGGTTCTTTTGTCAAGGCAGGCTTTCCATGGTCAGTACTAAACATTGGATCAATGCCTTATGGCGACCCGAATTATCATACTGAAAATGACAAGGCAGACCTGGTTGATTATAAAAATGCAGCAGTAACAGTAAAACTTACACTGGCTGCGGTGCTGTGGCTCGATCAGAACGGGAGACCGTAATTGAGTCGTGAGTCGTGAGTCGTTAGTCGTGAGTCGTTAGTCATTCAGGAATGATC
>CAZEYY010000097.1:0-14755 GCA_964516485.1 uncultured Rikenellaceae bacterium | reverse complement strand
TGCCGCCCCAGCCATGATCGGGATAAATGGCATTTTCCCAGGCTTTTGTCAGCCTTTCCTGCGGGTAATCAGCAAAACTCCCTTTCTGAAGTGCATCGAATGTGGCAAATTTCTCCGCTGCCGTCAGCAGTCTTGAACCTTCACGTGATGCTTTAAGAGCTCTCTGATGTGAAGGTCCATGAATATAAAGCCATACATCCGGGCGTTCACCGTCGATGCGGTCATAATTCTGACTACCCTTTGCAGCTGCCTCAAGGAACTCAGTTCCGGTTGAATATTTAATATGCGGCTTTCCGAGTGAGGCTGCCTTTTTATTCCAGTCATTGAAAAAAGCATCATAGTCGGGAGGCGTTGCAAAATCATGGGAATAAATAAAAGGAAAATCCGGACTGAGTTTACGGTCCTTATAATACCTGTTCCAGTCTCCAAGCATTACTGTAAATGCTTTTGTCAGCTGACCTATATCTGTATGTGCCTGTCTGACAGGGATTCCCACTTCGTCATATTGTCCTGGAGTATAGCATGTTACAAAGCTACCATCAGGACTATACCATCTGTAAACGCCCGGCTGGTGCCTGCTGAACTGCATATAGGGTATTCCTGATTTGGAAAGTATCTGTGCCATCTGGAGAGATCTTCCGGGAACATCCTCATTCCAGTACGTTTTAAAATCGCAGCCCGGAAGTGTTTTCTTAAGCCATTTCCTGCCAAGATAAGCCTGACGAATAAGTGATTCACCCTCATACATTGATTCATAAGGCTGCTTGTAGGTAGCACCCCAGTCGAGGCGGCCCTCTCTTGTATATTTAAGTATTTCACTCCACGAATCCGGATGACGCAGGAGGTATTCCCTGAGGCTCAATGCATCCTCAACTGAAAACCTGAACTGGGGATTCTCCCTGAGGCGCTTCAGTACAGGTGTGATCATCATCTTATCCCTGAATTCTATACAGGCTCCAATACTGTCCATCCAGGCTATGTCCTGGTGTGACGATGGTATCACGTAAATCGTGCCTCCTTTGAATGCGGAATAATCACCTGTTTTTTTACCTTGTTGAGCAGGTGTTTGTGAAAGCCCCTGAGTTATATTAGCCAGCAAGATTAAACCTGCCAGGATCAATTTAGATTTTACACTAATACTTTTCATACTCCTCTTTTTTATGGAAAGATATCATTCCTAAAATAGGTTTTTTTGGCGAGTCTGTATCAATGAAACAGATTTTTATTAACCACAGAGTTCACAAAGTCCCTGGCGGGAGCACAAAGGCCACAAAGACAAAAAATGCACAAATCAGGTTGAATATAATGTTTACTGTTTGACCAGTTCCACTGTCACAAAACCCATCGCAGGAACTCTGACTTCACTGATAATCTTCTGCCCGTTTACTGTTATCGAGACTGGATTCAGTTTTTTCCAGTTGAGAACAACAGTCTCTTCCTTCCCGGAAACAGAACGCAAGCGGATCTCTGTTGGTTCTCCGTTACTGCCTGCCTTGATGACAGTTACATTAACTTTATCACTCCCTGACAATGTGAAAGGTTGTCCGAAACTGGTACCTTCTTTTACCGGAACAGCTATAAGTGGCTGAGTCTGTTCAACACCGAACCGGTTTGCTGAAACAGGATCATAAGCTGTGTTGTGGGGCAAAATTCTGTAGCGGAAATTCACAAGTCCTTCCTGGCTTAAAGGGAAGTTTGTATGCCAGTGGTTATTAAGGGCCCAGGAGTATATTGTTGAAGATGGTTCCAGTTTTCTAATCCACCGGGGAGAATTTGTTGCGGCACCGAGGACATTTGCAGTTATGTTTCCGCTCTCAAACATAGGAGCATCAAGGGAACAGAAAGTCACTCCGCGTTCACTGTTTGAAATATCGAGCCAGCGCTGGAAGGCAATCCAATTTCTGTTAGCCGCTGCAAGCTGGTCTTTTTCAAGTTCAGCTATTCCCCAAGGTATATCGAACCTTGTAACAGGTGACGGTATGTTGAAACCAAATCCGAAATGTATCCCTTCCTTTTCTGTAACAGCCACTTTATCAACAATATTTGTGATTTCCACATAGTTACGACCGGCAATCAGGGTGATCTCACGGACAAGGCTCCTGCAACCTTCTGCTTCGGAATCAACCCGGATAGTTGCAAGCAAAGGACCATTTTCTTTTATTGAAACCTTTATATCTCGTGCCACAGAAGCCTTCTCCTGGGAATCTTCACCACGAAGATACCTGTAACTGTTTATAAGAGTAGCTGAATTCCTGTCTGCATAATCATAGCCTGAACTGACAAGATGGGATATATCTCCTGTACGGGGATCGATCGTAACCTTAATAGTTCCGTTATCAAGCTCATTACCTGCTGCTATGTTTCCGAAGCTCTTTGTCTTCTTCGTCTTCAGAATGAAAATTTCCGAACTCAGGGCCGGAATCATACCTGTGGAAAACACAAGTTCTCCGGTTGTAAGTTTCTGACAGGCAAGAGCTTTACCCTTTTCATCAGTCACATAATTAAAATTTCCGCTCTGATCAGCGGGAAGAGTAACTATACCGTCACGGTCCCAGGAAAGTGTATTAAAAATCTCAATGTATCTGCTTCCATCCTGTCTGACAGCAGAAACCGATTCATCAAGAAGTGACAGACTCATGTCCCTTGCTGTATCGAAAAAACCAAATTTTACTTTCAGGATGTCATTTGTAATAGGCTGGCGTTTAGGATCCATGTAACACCAGGTATGCTCGGTTCCCATTATGATGTTTCGCCAGGCTTCGCTGATCTTTTCACGGGGTGCAGCAATACCGGGATTGAGCATGGACCAGAGGGTCTCAGTCTGGATGAGCCTCTCTTTTGAAGATCGCGCCATTGCCGTCTGTTTTGCGGCTGTGCCAAGGCCATCAGTCCAGTATTCAGTAAAATCACCAGACAGTACAGGAAGGCTTTTACCGTACTTATCATCAAAGGCCTTCATCATCTGGGTTGCACTTGCAATTACAAGATGCGGGTATGCATATTCCTCATTCCAGCTTCTGACTGCATCAGGAAGATCGGCATCGATTGGCGTGTTGTCGGCCATTGCCCAGGTCATCAGGAATATATCATAAGGGTAATAGTCAGATTTTTCGAGCATCGGGAGCTTATCTTCAAGGTATTTATCAATAAAGTAAGCTCTCGGATTGTCACTCTTTACAATTTTGAGCAGGGTGGTACTGTCAGTATGACCTGCCATCAAAGGCCAGTACTGGAAACCTTTGTATACTGCACCAGGATTATAGCTTCCCGGTTGGAAGAAGAGCAGCTTCGATTTTCCGTCAGGACTTTTCCACCAGAAAGGTTTAAAGCTGAAATCAGTAGAAAGGCCTACCCTGTCAGACCCATTATTCATTGTAAGACAATACTTTATACCCATCTCAGCTGCAACAGGAACTACCCCCCATGACATACCGGGAATATCAACCTGAACAAGGGTTTCGATATTTTTTCCGGTAAGCTTTTGCATCTCTGATGATTGCCGGAAGAATTCGAACAGCTCCTCATCAGCAGCAGCAGAGGTATTTGTATGAACATAACCTGCATCGAGATGGAGCCAGCCTTTCTGTACAGCTTCAATAATGCCGGCTTTTTGTTCTGATGTAGCTCTTTTCAGGAATCTTTCCACAGGCCACAGAACCTCAGGATTCCAGAGGTACCTTGAACCCTCAGGATAATCCTGAGTCTTTTTTGCCAGATCGATACCGTATATAAGGTTTCTCCTGTGAATAAGCTCAACATTATCATGAGTGTTGGTATATCCGATGTCAACATGTGAGTGGGGATAGATATAAACAGTCCATTGGCGCTTCTGAGGAATTGTAACATTTGTTACAATTTGTTTTTTGCCACTTAAAAGGCTTATTTTAACATTTTCATCACTTTTAACTCCGATACCTGCAGGAAGAAGTACTGAAATACTGTCAATTCCTTCCGGCTTATCAAGACTGATCTTTTCCTTTATTCCGGAAACTTCAACACTTATTGTTCCCTGTCCGAAGAATTTGTTCCCCTTAAAATACAGCATTACTTCCCTGCCTGCCTGACCGTCAGCTCTGTGACGATAGTGAGGTTTAGCAATATATTCCATTGATTCAGGAAACAGCTCAGAGCCGGATGGTTTATTTTTAGACTTCTGCCCGTAAAGTGAAAGTTGCAATAGTATTAAAACAATAATTATCAGTGTTTTGCAAGAAGAAAGCTTTATCATATTTAATTTTTTGTTACACAGAGAACACAGAGGAGACACTGAGTGACACAGAGTTATTTCTGGAAGTTATTCTCTGTGCTCCTCTGTTATCTCCGGATTTCCTCTGTGATGGTTATGCTTAATTAAGCTATAAAACTATTTGTTTAAAATTATTCTGTACGTTTCAATTGAGTTCCTGCCAATATTAATTTTCAGCGCGGTTCCTTTTTGCCCGGTATCCGACAAATCTTCCTCAATCAGATTGGTTCTGATCATGCTTCCTGCAGGTTTCCACAATGCCATATCAACCTGCCTGTCAACATTTTCCATATTTACAAGCCTCATAATAAATCCATTACCATTGTCAGCTTTTTTTATTGTTGTCACTCTTACAAGTGGTGATGAAATACTCACAAAGCTTAGTTCAGAAGGAAGTCTTCCTTTGCCAGGCTGGTCTTTAACGACTGCTATAAGAGGGTGGTTTCCCTCAACACCAATGGAAAAGGCATTCTCCCAGCCGCTCTTATGCGAAGATATTGTAAAACGGAAGCTATGACTGCCCTTCTGATGGTACCAGTTGCCAAGGTAGTGGCAGCTTTTATGGGAAGAAAGCATAATTCCCTGCAATACAGGATAGTCCACTGACTCCCTGCCAGGATCTATCCAGTCAGCCACAGCAAGGTTTGTTGACATTGTGAAGCCAAAGTCCTTATTGCCTGCCGATACAAAATTCTCTATCTCCCTTGGATGTATTTCTCGCGGCATCTGCCTGTAAGTACCTTCCCAGCTCCATCCCCGGGGGGCCATGTTAAGCTCGTCCTTTCCTACGTGTACAATTCCGGCAGGCACATCATAAGTTACCTGGGCATTATCCATAGCCAGCGGGAAAACTGCACGTATCTGCCTGTTATGAATACCTGGCCAGTCGGGAATATCATATTCAACATCAATCTTCTTAAGCTGATGATATACTATAATACGCTGAATTACAGCAAAATTACTCATTGAAGCAGATGCCTCAAATACAGAAGAGACCTCACTTGCTGATACAAGCTTCCATTGCTGCTGTTTCATCGACAGTGATTCGTAACCATCGTAATTGACAGAAGTAATCCTTACAAACTCCCCTGCTCCGTTGCCATTATATCCGAAATGAAGGATATCGCCCCCGGAATACTTACTTGTATTAAAGACCTGTTTACCTGTTTCCTTATCTGTCAAACGGGTAATACCTCCGTTGCCAAGTTCAATCCGGTAAAATTTGTTTTCGCAGAAATTGGATCCGTTAATAACTCCGGTATTAATAGAGCTTACACCATCCTTTTTGAGGTACCAGGTCTTGAATCCCAATGCCGGCACATTATCAGCTGTAAATGAAAGCATTACCTTGCCATCCCTGGTCTCTGACCTGGAAGGAAGCAGTTTGCCGGACTGGTCTGTAATCCGCCAGGCGGAGCCTTTAACGGATGTTATATCGACACTAACAACACCAGACCGCGTCCAGGAGAGGTCATTGAAAACCACTATTGCACCTGGTTTCTTTGTTTCAACGGATGCTGCCAGAGAATTAAGAGACTCTCCCAGAATCCTTTTGCCTGTTTTGTCAGCCATTTCAAGTGATTCCCTGAAAATACTGTCAGTTATCTCACCATTTTTACCTCCCCAACCATGATCGGGATATATTGAATTATACCACCCTTTGTTAAGATTGGAAACAGGTAATGCTGCATTTCCGGAGTTTACTGCTGAATTGAATGAGCTGAATATTTCAGCAGCCGGTAGAGTGACAGCCGCTGATTTTTTTGCACTTATTGCCTGATAATGAGCTGGTCCGTGAATATAGAGCCAGAGATCAGGCCGTTCGCCTGATATTGAATCAAATTTTGCCTGAGGTACATCAATCACATGAAGAAAATCCTCAACAGTTGAATGTTTCAGTACAGGAATATCCGAACCGGATGACAGGGCAATTTCATTCCACTCATTTATAACAGGAGAATAATCCTTTGGTCCGCCTGCATCAGTGCTTATTACAACAGCATAATCCGGAGGAAGATTTCTTTCCCTGTAATAATCATCCCAGTTTTTCAGAACTGCGTTCAGTTTCTGGAATGCACTTATAACATCTCCCTCAAAATACTGATATACAAGAAGTGCCCATCCATAATTGCCGGGGCTGTAGGTCAGTATCTTTGATCCGTCAGGGCTGTACCAGTTGTAGAAGCCTTCCTTCATACGGCTGATTACCAGATACCTGATTCCTGCCTTTGAAAGAATCTGTGGTATCTGAGGAGTACGGCCGGGAACATCAATATTATAAGCTGCAAGAGCATCCATTCCCGGCAGATTTTCCTTTATCCATTTACGCCCGAGGTAAGTCTGACGTACAAGCTGTTCTGCTGATTCAAGGCCTTCATAAGGCTGGTTAAAAGTTGCTCCCCATGTAAACTGACCCTTTTTATATGCATCAATGACTCTCTGCTTTTCTGAGGGTACTGCTTCCAGGAGTTCCATAAGGTTCAGGGTTTGTTCCATTTCGAACCTGAATGCAGGATTTTTATCAATCTGGTTCAGGGCAGGAATAATAATATCATGAATTCTTTCCTCCCTGCATGAATCGGGGGTATTCATCCAGGCAATATCCTGGTGAGAGGAGCAGATTATGTGAATTCTGCCTTTGCCAAAATATCCCCAGTCAGATGAAATAAGCGGCCTGAACAGCTGACTTAAGGTATTTTTGCCCTTCACGTCAGATATTTTCATTTCAGCTTCCATGCCTGTGAGAGGAAGCATGATGTCCGCCTTCCCTGATCCTGTTAAGATTAGGGGGACCTTTTTACCGTCAAGAGTAATTGATAAATCCTTACTGTTTGTTTCTATCCAGGCTTTGACAGTTTTTCCGCCCTCGCCTGTACTTATTATGTAAGGTTTATAATAATTGATACTCAGTTCCTGCTGAGCTTCCAGCCTGATTGCTGACAGCAAGACAAGTAAGATGATAAAAAGACACCCCTTCCTCATAAAATCATAAATAATTTTTAATAATCCGGATACTATTTATATTCATATACAACAAGTGTTCTTGGTGTTAATCCTTTAACAGTTATTGTGTTACCTGCTTTTGTAACGACAGAGGAACCGTCAGAAGGAATTGTAAGCTTTGAAGCTACCGAAGCCAGCTTTGGTAGTTCAAGAGTCGCATCAACAGGCTGATCATTGAAATTCTCAAGCAAAAGGAGATTTTCTCCTATTAGATAAATGCTGACTTTATTTGGTGCATCAAACTTCATTCCCAGAGGAGCAAGAAGCCTGTCTCTGAGTGGTTTGAGGTCGTCTTTTGTGAGTTTCAGAAGGTTTTTGGGATCGACACCTGCCTTGAAAACCATGAGGTTTTTATTCTCAAGAATTTTCTGATCCGACAATCTCTTCGCCAGTTCCTCAGTTATCACAACTTGCTTTCCGGTTAAAAGAATATTTGAAAGTTTTGAAGAGAAAGCAGGATCTTTAAGTGCATGAGTAGTGTAAATCACAGAGGGATCCTTGCTTGTAAGTTCATGACCGGGAATAAGAGGCAGTCCAGTCATTCCGAGATAACTGAATATGTAATTTTCATTAATCGGCTCACTGTTTGGCAGTTTTGGAAGATATATCCCCTTTAGCTGTTTATCCTTAATAGTCCGGGCCAGGTCAAAAAGAAGAGGCAGTTCTTTTTTGAATGCATCCACATTTGGAACCGGGGTACCGTCCCATCCATCATATTTATTTGTTGTTGTCAGAAGGCTGCCATAATGGAACAGCATTATTTCCTTGCCGTTTCCGAGAACAGTTTGACGAGCCTGTTCAACATAGAATTTCGGAGAAGTACCGAGGGCATCTATCCATCCTCCACCGGCTTTCCCTGCACCTATGCCATCGAGCCATCTCATTATGAAGAAGGCATTATACTGAACAGTTCCGCCTGACTTGACATCAAAATTATAATCACGTGTCTCTGTCCCGACCCAGGTGTAGTCATAGTCTTTACTTTCCCTCACTACCTCGTAACCCCTGTCCTGGAAGAAATCATACCACAATGGATATTTGATAATTACCTCAGCTTTTGGGTTAACACTCTTTGCCGGTTTAATTATGTGATCATTGCTGAATTTCACAAGAAGGTCGCTTCTGAATTTTGCCCAGGACTGATCTCCTTTAGCGGCAATGCAATCCTCGCAGGTACATTCTGTAAACAGGAAATCATCTATCATTATAAGGTCAAAAACGGAGGCGGTATATTTAAAGATCTTTTCCATCTCGCTGATTGTTTTCTCATTTACATAGCAAGGTGTTGCGCCCCAGCCACCAATGCCATTCTTTCCAACATTCACGGTTGTTACACAACCAGCCACATCAAAACCCTCCTGTTTAAATCTGTCTCTGGCCTTTACAAGAGTCTCTTTTTCTGCATAATATCCACCACGAAATGACTCAATAAATACACGTGTCAGTCCGGTTTCCTTACACCATTTCACAGCAGCATCGAGACCTGCATCGGTATTTAAAATATCACGACAGTCCTGTGCAGTGAACAGGGTTGAGATTCTCAGTACATCTTTGTTCTTATTAGCAAGAGTCCAAAGGGGCTGCGATATCGAAATGCCTGTTGTCAAAAAAAGCATTGCGAAGATCATAACCACAGATTTTACATTTGTTACAATACTTTTCATACTTAATATTTTTTATGGTTTGATTGAAGTTTGTCTGATAGTGATTTTCAAGTACCTGTTTCACCTCTTTCTTCCCGGCAGCCATTTTGATCTTCCGCCTGTTTCTGCAAGGAATTTCATTGACTGCTGGTGACAGGTAAGCTGTGCGTCAAGGAGGTTGGAAGGCTCCTCAATTTTTCTCTGTTGGGTAAGCCTTATTCCGGAGAATGAATGACTTGGTGATTCAACAACAACGCTAAGTGCACCGCAGTGAAAATTTAGTGCACCGTCGAGGTTGTATGTACTTGTTGCAGTCCGAGAAGAATTACCTTCTTCCTTTGGATCATTTGTATACTGAAGGCCTTTTAGTGCAAGTTCTGAGTGAACATAGCTGAAAAGAGTATCAAAGAAAGGCATCAGCTCAGGTTCACCCAGGGGTCTGTGCATAAGCATGAATACGGCGCCGGTATGCATATTTATTATCAGGTCGGGTTTCTCCTTTGCAGTAAGGTCAAACAGGGCCTGTGTTTCAGGCTGAATATTTCCGAGGAAATCATCATGCTGAATATTGACTCCGGCATCATTTGGATAGCCCCCCGGGAAACCGGGTTTCGAGAAATCCATCGGGATGAACTCCTTGATCTGAGGCCAGCCTGTAATCTTGCCTTTATCATCCCCCCCGGTGTTAAGATATTCAGCTACAGTGAAATCAGTATCCCTGTACAGCTCCATCCTCAGAGGTATTCTTTCGCGACCATCAGGATTTACTATTGGAATAAGTATCAGCCTGTCGATCCTGGAAGAAAGCTCAGTTATAAGGGGCCACTCCTTTCCTCGCAGGTCCCTGCCTGTTTCAAGAACAGAGATAAGGTTGACAGTGCCCACAATCCCTTCAAACTCCCCGCCATGCACGGCCGACATACCCATATAAACCGTTTTTTCATGATCAGGTCCCCTGTAGGCTTTAACATCACCAAAGCCAAGAGAACCTGAAAAGGTTGAAGTACCTTTACCCTGACGGGCTGTTCCGTAGGTAACAGCACATATTTTCCTGCCACCGGCAGAAGTGCCGATAACTTCAATTTTCCCTTTTTTTACAGTTTTTGCAAGGAATTCGTTTACTGCCTGGTACTCCGATACCCAGAAATCAGGTATCTCAGTCGCCTGTTTAAGGTAGTCAGGAGGAATTTCAAAAACTTCCGGGGAACGATTCACAGTCACCGGCCTTTTGCAATTAAGTGCTGATAGTGTAATCATTATCAGAATCACCAATAGTTTTGACAGGGTTTTGATTTTCATGATACTGTACGTTTATTTTTTGTTCTTAATTATGACAAGTAATCCTTTTTTTCCTTCAAGTGAAAGTGCTTTCAAGTTAATAATATTCCGTGCATCCTGAAAATCCTTTATGCCGGGTATTAAAATTTCTGCAGAAGAAGGATTTATTCCAAGAGCATTAAAGTCAACATCAAGGGAGACCTTTTGTGGCTTATCAGTCCAGTTTGCAACAGAGATTATCGATTCGCCATCTCCCTGATATACAGATGCAAATACATTTTTATTGTCTGTTCGGACAGGACAATCCTTTTCCCAGTATCCTTTCTGAAGCTTATCGGCAATTTTGAATTCATCCCAGAATTTCCATATTTCTACAGGAGTATTTCCTACCCAGCCGGCTCTGTTTGTAATACCATAAACCATTCCCCGCCAGGGATTTCCTCCGCCTTCAAGCATCTGTCCGGGTAAACCGAAAGGTATTCCGGATACTTCAATAAGCCAGTGATCAGGAGCCCTGTTATAATCGCGGCCCTCACCTATCCAGACAAGGTCGAAATAAGGAAGCAGATCCATATAAAGGTTGAGGCAGTTGGTAAATCCTGCCCACTCGTTGAAATGGTTCCAGCTGTGCAGATCCATCCTGCCTTCAGGACGATTCTGATCAATAACCTTCCTGGCTCTCTGAAGAGTATAGCGGTCGAGTGCAGAATCATCAATGTATACACCATCAATGCCGATGTTCTTCACCATCCATTCCAGTCCTGCAACATAAAAATTATTCAGCCGGCCATCGGGAGTAGTAATAACTGAAAGATCAGTTTCATCTTTAAATTTACCTTCCTTTATTACATTGAACCAGGCCGGTATGTACTTCTCCCTCAGATTTTTAACAAGCCACTCATTCGGACCTTCAGAATTTATTATTGTTTTACTTTCATTGCCGGGACCAGGATAAATTATCTCTCCGTTCAGGCTATAAAAAGCCCAGAACTCAGGAAGATTCTTGGTAAGTTCCCGTGTTGTATAATAGAACTTCATCCTGATATTACTATCATGAGCAGCTTTTACAAGTTCCTTAAGTTCAGCAACATTAGGATCGAGATAGGGATAATTTATAAAAGGGTATATATCTTCAGCATGGTGGATATTTATAACATTTGCCCCCGCAGCCTTTGCTGCAGCAACCTTAACAGAGGTGTTAGTGCCTCCTCCATGATAGTATCGTTCTCCAAATTTATTTTTTCTGTCAATTGTCCTGAATGGAGTGAGCAGCAGCTCGAAATTGTAGTTCAGGATATCACCTTCCCTCATTTCACGGTCCCCTGAATATGCTTTAAAAGTAACCTCATTACCCTTCTCAATGACGTCAACACCACCTTTGTTGTTATTGCCCCATGATGTTGGCAGATTCAGACGGCCATACTTATAATAAACATTGATCAGAGGCCTTATATAGTTTTCAGCTTTCAGTCTGATCCGTATTCCGCCCGTCACTGAACCTATCCAGAGCATGTCCTGGTTCCTGGTCACATCCCATTTCCATTTCCAGCTGCCTTTCCTGTATCCGCCTTCATGCCCCAGACCCATCATATAGTCTGCATAGGCTTTGTTAACAGGAATTTCAAGACGTATATCCTTTATTTTTAACTGCTTCTTTGCAGTTAATCTGAGTGAATAATCAATGAAACCATCAAACTCAAGGTGGCCTGTAAGCTCAATATCCGCATCAGCCGAAGTATTAACAACCTTCCAGTTTGTGGCAGCATTGCTGCTGCTGAAAAACTCCAGCTCGCCGGTACTAAGCTTTATCTTTTCACCGCTTTCCTTTTCAATAATAAACCTGAAAGGAGAGCTGACAACTTCTTCTCCTTTCTCGGAAACTGACTGATTCGAGCTTGTGAAAAATGTCGTGTAATCTGAAGGTAGACCATTGTCGGCAAGAGTAAGTGACCTTCCAAGAATTTTTATTCTCCTACCTTCAACCTTAACAGGCTGGTAACCTTTTACAACCTCATTATCAATGCCTGCCGTCGAATTAAGCCAGTTCAGCCTTGACAAACCTGCTCCATTATCATAACCATGGTTAGCAACCTTTTCACCTGAGACTTTCAGTAAAAATTCAAGGGAATGCTCTTCATTTCCTGATTTTACAGTAACGCTTCCCCTGTATTTACCCTCAGGAACCTCGTCCAGATCCATACCAAACCAGAGAGCCTGAACCCTGCCTGCAGATATGCTGATTGTTTTCTCAAATTGCCGTCCATAAATATTTGTTCCACCTGAGTTGAAACAGGTTACTTTTTCTGCAGTGATCTTTTTCCCCCCTGAACCTGTAAAGTCTGAAAAAGTAATCTTCAGATCTTCTACCTCACTGTCAAAAGCCCATGCTCCAACCTGAAAAACATAAAACTCTCCAGGTCTGGCATTCAGACTGAATGGTTTGTTTTCGAGGGCAGATTGAAGCCTTCCTTCAGGAATTGAATCAAACCACTTCAGTGGTCTCTCTCTCATTTCAGGAAAAATGAGGAAAGTTTTACCATCAAGGTTGCTGCTGTAATTTGTTAGGGCATCACCAACACTGATATTCTTATCGGTCTGTTCCGTGGAACAGGCAGCAAGAATTATCATTGCAAGAATAAGTAAATAACTTTTTTTCATAGGATCATGTTTATTTTTTTAACCACGGAGTGCACTGAGTTGCACAGAGAGATCACTGAGTTTTAAATCATTGAAAATCCGTGTTATACTCCGTGAAATTCAGTGTCCTCTGTGGTTATCAATAATTATTCACCAAATTGATTTCAACTCTGTAATTTCCAGAGTGTTAAACTTAAGATCTCCCCTGAACACAAGCCCTTCTTCTGTTTTTTTCTCCTTCAGCTGTTCTGAGATGAAAAGCCTGCCCTTACCAATATATGCTTCAACAGAGGTTCTGTCGAGGATCACTTCAATGTTAAACCTGAAAATTCCGGGTTTATCACAAATATAAGGTGCCCCATTGAATCTGTTAAAATTCCCGTCGAAATATACTACAGGATTGCCACGGTAAAAGAGTTCCATCCCAAGTCCATGATTTATTTCAACATCCATTTTAATATGGAACAGGTCACCTTTAAGAGCTGTCAGTTCCTTATTGACCTCCTCCCCGTTAGTATCTGACCATGAATGTTTAATGTCATGAAGCAATTCAATTTCTTTTACGGGTTCACAGAAAAGCCTGATTCCCTCAGCAGTTGTCCGCAAGGTTAATTCACACGGGAACAGCATCATCTGATTAAATGGCATATCCTTGTGCTCTATTCTTCCCCAGCCGACTTGAATTCTTCTTCCATCCGGTACATTGTTATAAGTCTGGGCGGCATACTGACTTCCCCATGAATAGAAATACTTACCATGTTCAGGTTTGAACTCAGCCCCGTTGAAAGTTCCAATCATATAAGTACCTGAAGCTCCATACATTACCCACTTTTTATTATTACTGTTACCATCAACCGGTAGTTCAAAGAATTCAGGGCATTCATAAAAGCCCGGAACAGTGCTTTTCTGCTCCCAGTGTTTCAGGTCCTTCGAATTGTAAATAATATTGTAATTGTCATTGTACAATACCATGACCCAGGTTTTATCCGGTTCATACCAGAATACCTTCGGATCGCGGTCTGGACCCAGAATTGGATTGCCTTCATATTTTTTAAAAGTCCTGCCATTATCAGTACTCCAGGCAATGTTCTGTGTCATTTTTTTCCCGGCAGCTGTGTAAAAAGCAACAAGTGCATCTTTTCCCCAGCCTCCCAGGTTATCCTTATCAATAACGGCAGAGCCTGAGAACATTGTGCCGAGGGAATCGGGCTCCAGGGCTATTCCGACCTCCTTCCAGTGAACGAGATCACTGCTGACGGCATGACCCCAGTGCATGTTTTCCCAGAACTTCTCAAACGGATTGTGCTGATAATAAAGATGATACTCCCCATTCTGCCAGACAAGGCCATTCGGATCATTATTCCATCCCCTGCGTGATGAGAAATGCATCTGAGGACGGTTTACCTCTTTATATAAGGAGTCTTCCCCGGCAATCCTGTCATCCTGGTAAATATTTTTCAGACCGGCTCCATTGCCTGAATAATTTATTGTAATCTCCTTACCACTGTATTCTGAAATGTCCCAGAATACCCAGTAATCAGGTTTTTCAGGTGCCAGACGGATTGCAAACTCCTTGAACTGTAAGCCATCAGCGGAAAATGTCATTTTAGCCCTGTCAGCAGACTGGGAGACTGGCAGGTTAAGATATTTACTCTTAATCAGGAGTGAAACCTCATCTATTTCATTATTAGCTGGCTTATTGTCTTTTGTCCCGCAGGATGGGAGCAGCAGGAAAAATAAAGCTATTAGTATATTATTGGTTTTAAGACACATAGCATATATTATTAATTAATATTTTTATGAATAAAGCACCTCTGCTATTGTTTTTCTACATGAACTCACCCCCTCTCTGCTATCCTGATCTACATGAACTCACCCCCTCGGTCCCCCTCTCTGCTATCCTGCATTACACGAACTCACCCCCTCGGTCCCCCTCTCTGCTATCATG
>CAZEYY010000096.1:0-14761 GCA_964516485.1 uncultured Rikenellaceae bacterium | reverse complement strand
GCTGAAGACTCTGAAGCAAAGGTAAAGGCAGTGATGGAGATCTATGACAGGCTTAATATCAGGAACATCACTGAAACTCTTGCCAACGAATATATAGAAAAAGCCTTTGTTATGCTCGACAAAGTCGATATACCCAGGGAGAGAAAAAAAGAGCTGACCTCTCTGGCCAGCTCGCTTATAGGAAGAGATAAATAGATCAAAGGCCTCCGTTTTTCTCGTTTTTCGCCATCCATTCAATATTAAACAGTATTCCTGCATTCAGCATTAACTGGTTGTACTTGTTGTTAAACAGGTATTTGGCTTCGGCATAAAGATCAAAGGAATCCCTTATTTTCATATAGGTTCCAACCCCCAGGTTCAGTCCAAGGGCATTGTCTTTTTCCTTATATACATTTTCGAAATATTTCTCCTTCTTCCAGGCCATCAGAATATCAAGACCTGCCAGTCCGTAAAACTCAAACTGGTCGAGTGAATTGAAAACATAATGCCCGTTAATGTCAATCATTGCCGTATTTACGGAGTATCTGGCATCCCCGTCCTTGATAATATGAGGAACAAAAAATGACAAAGAGGGTGAAACATGGAATGGCAGGCTGAATTCATAAATTCCTTTCAGCGAGCCAAGTATGTTTCCGCTTTTATTGTAATCCAATTTAGCTTCATGAAAATAGTATCCGGAAGTTAAACCCAGCCCACCGCCGACTTTTGTAAATTGTCCGTTTACGGCTGAAACTATTGATACACAAAAAATTAATGTAAAGAATGCTTTTTTCATGGTATCTTTGATTTTATATTTTTAGCATCACAATTTATCCCTGCGCTAATTTATTAAAATGTATCAGAATCTGCAATATTTCTAATATCAGCAGATTAAAATAAAAATGAATTTAAAAGCCTCCGGACCGTGGTGATACAATAAAATTATTAAATTTGTAACTGCTTTAAAACATAATAAAAAATACTTTGATATGTCACAGAATACCGGTAAAATAAGCCAGATCATCGGACCAGTGGTTGACGTTACTTTTGAAAAACAGGGAGTTGACATGCCCGATATCTACGATGCTCTGGAGATAAAGAGGGATGACGGATCAGTTCTTGTTGTGGAATGCCAGCAGCATATTGGCGAGAGAACAGTCAGGACAGTTGCGATGGACTCAACAGACGGACTTCGCAGGGGAATGGAAGTAGTTGCAACAGGTCTTCCGATTACAATGCCAATTGGCGAACAGATAAAAGGCCGTCTTATGAATGTTACCGGGGAGGCAATCGATGGTATCGGACGGCTTGACAAAACAGGAGGCTATCCGATTCACAGGAAACCCCCTAAGTATGAAGAGCTTTCAACAGAGAAGGAGGTTCTGTACACCGGTATTAAAGTAATTGACCTTATTGAGCCCTATTCAAAGGGTGGAAAAATTGGTCTTTTCGGAGGTGCTGGTGTCGGAAAAACAGTTGTTATCCTTGAGCTCATTAATAATATAGCAAAAGCTTATGCAGGCCTTTCGGTTTTCGCCGGTGTTGGTGAGCGTACAAGGGAAGGTAATGACCTGCTCAGGGAAATGCTTGAAGCCGGTGTTATAACATACGGTAAAGACTTTCTTGAAAACATGAAGTCAGGCGGATGGGACCTTTCAACTGTAGATAAAAACGCACTCAAAGAATCAAAACTTGCGCTTGTGTTCGGACAGATGAACGAACCTCCCGGTGCAAGGGCAAGGGTTGCGCTTTCAGGACTTTCTGTTGCTGAACATTTCAGGGATGGTGATGGCAAGAGCGGCGGACGTGATATCCTGTTCTTCATGGACAATGTGTTCAGGTTCACACAAGCCGGTTCAGAGGTTTCCGCCCTTCTCGGAAGGATGCCTTCGGCAGTAGGTTACCAGCCTACACTTGCAACAGAAATGGGTATTATGCAGGAGCGAATCACCTCAACAAAGAACGGATCAATAACATCTGTTCAGGCTGTCTATGTGCCTGCTGATGACCTTACTGACCCTGCTCCCGCAACAACATTTGCTCACCTAGATGCCACGACAGTGTTAAGCAGGAAAATATCAGAGCTTGGTATCTATCCCGCTGTTGACCCGCTCGACTCAACATCCAGAATCCTTACTCCCGATATAGTTGGTGAAGCACATTATAACTGTGCCCAGAGGGTTAAGGAGCTTTTGCAGAGATATAATGAACTCCAGGATATTATAGCTATTCTTGGTATGGATGAACTTTCCGAGGAGGATAAGCTTGTTGTTCACCGTGCAAGAAGGGTACAGCGCTTCCTTTCACAGCCTTTCCAGGTTGCCGAACAGTTTACCGGAATCAAGGGAGCACTTGTTTCAATTGAAGATACAATCAAAGGCTTCAATATGATAATGGACGGGAAGGTTGACCAGTATCCTGAATCAGCATTCCTGCTCGTAGGTACTATAGAGGATGCTATTGAAAAGGGAGAAAAGATCCTTGCCCAGACAAAATAATTCCGAGGAATGAAGATAGAAATAATCACACCCGAGAAGAAAGTATTTGAAGGGGATATAAAATCAGTGAGGGTCCCGGGAAAAAAGGGATCATTCCAGGTTTTGAAAGACCATGCCCCTATCGTTTCCACTCTCGATAACGGACCGGTTGTTATGGTCGATTTGGATGGGAACGAATCAGTATATGATATCAATGGCGGAGTGATTGAAGTTAAGGCAAACAGGATTATTTTACTTGCTGATTCGGTGAAGTAAAACCATCCCGATGAAACCAGACGAATTTCGTAAACATGCCCATGAGCTTGTCGAATGGATGGCATCCTACATGGAGAATGTTGAAAATTATCCGGTTAAATCACCTGTAAAACCGGGTGAAATATTTTCAGAAATACCTGATAATCCTCCACAGAAAGCAGAGCCTTTTGAATCCTTCATGAGGGATCTGGATAAGATTATCATGCCGGGCATCACACACTGGCAGAGCCCCAATTTCTATGCATATTTCCCAGCCAACACAAGTCCTCCTTCCGTACTTGCAGAGATGATAATTTCCACACTTGGTGCCCAGTGCATGATTTGGGAAACGTCTCCTGCTGCTACCGAACTGGAAGAGAAGGTAATGAACTGGCTGAAAAAGATGATCGGCCTGCCTGATTATTTCGAAGGTGTGATACAGGATACTGCTTCCACTTCAACACTTGCAGCCATAATCACCGCGCGTGAAAAGAAAAGCGGCTTTTCGTTCAATGAACAGGGTGCAGGAGGATGCGGGACAATAAGGATATATTGTTCTGAACAAACACATTCATCTGTTGAGAAAGCAGTCAAGATAAGCGGTATAGGCAGGAAAAACCTTGTAAAGATTCCCGTGCTTGAAGATTTTTCAATGGATACGCAGAGGCTGCGTGAAGCAATTGAAAAGGATAAGGCACTTGGTTATATACCAGCCTGCGTTATTGCCACTCTGGGAACAACAGGAACAACTGCGGTTGATCCGCTCAGGAAAACAGGGGAGATATGCTCGGAATACGGCATTCATCTTCATGTTGATGCTGCCATGGGTGGTACAGCTCTGATTCTTCCCGAATTCAGCTGGATGCTTGACGGATGTGAATACATCGACTCTCTTGTATTCAATCCCCACAAATGGATGTTCACAAATTTCGACTGCTCTGCATATTTTGTCAAGGATGCATCTTCACTTATCAGGACCTTTGAAATACTTCCCGAGTACCTTAAAACAAGAACAAGGGGAAAGGTAAATGATTACCGTGACTGGGGTGTCCCGCTGGGACGCAGGTTCAGGGCCCTTAAATTGTGGAGTGTAATCCGTTCCTACGGAGTTGAAGGCTTGCAGGAAAAAGTAAGGGAGCATGTAAGGATAGCATCAGAGCTTGAAAAAATGATCCTTCGTGAAAGTGATTTTGAGCTTCTTGCCCCTCGTACAATGAATGTAGTCTGCTTCAGGTACAGGCCGTCAGGACATGATGAAGAACAGCTTAACAAGCTCAATGAGATACTTAATCACAGGCTGAATGATACAGGTAAAATTTACCTTACACATACTTCACTTAATGGGAGATATACATTAAGGATGGTGATTGCCCAGACAAATGTCACAATGGAGCATGTGAGGAAAGCCTGGTCGCTTATTCTTGAAAACGCCAGGGCTGTAAGTCTCTGATCACAGTTTATTTTCCCTGTTTATAGCCATTCCGAACAGTTCGATATTGAACAGGATCTCAAAAACAGGGGCTTCATTTATGTTCTTCCAGGCCGACTGCACTCCTCCTGAAATCATAAAGGGCAACCTCAGGATATGAAAATCTGCAAGCATTTCAACCCCGAATGAGCTGAAAGATTCCCTGTAATCATGCCTGTAGTCAAATGTAAGTCCCGAGCCGTTTTTTTTCAGATAATAATTGTCTGATGCGGAAGCATAGTCACCGAAAAGGACGGCACGAAATCGTTTAAGGTATAAAAGGCTTGAAATATTTAAGTCGGGATAGGCAAGAGGAAAGGTATAATCGGCAGAAAGGAAAGTAAGATCCTTTGAAAGTATGTTTTTATAGCCTCTGGGCAGAGATATGCGGTTGCTGAGAGAATACCTTGCATTCTGCTGTTTTTCTCTTTCAAAACGAAGTTTCAGGCCGTTATTTGAGAATATGCCGGGTGTATATAAGGCAGTCTTCAGTGAAATATCTCCGGGATAAATGTCAGTGTTAAAGGGAGCAAAGGTGTAATTAAGGTCAAAAACCTGGGCCCATCGCGGGTAAATATCCCTTAAAGAGCTCCTGTGTGAGTTTGAAAAATAAAATCTCCCTGACAGCAGTCCCTGACTGTTGTCGAAGCTTTTTTCTTCGGGGACCCAGATATAGTTATTCCTGTAATCGTAGGTTACGGAAGGCTGAAGGTATTGTGAAAACCGGCCTGAGGCATATCTCAGGGGAAGACTTATGATGTTTATCCATTGAATGCTGTTTTGTGATCCGGACGGGCTCGTTACTTTTTCTCCTCCCGTAAGAATTCCGGGATTCCCGCCATAGCTTATTTCTGATTCTATCACCGGATACCAGCCTTTCCAGATTATTTTTGAATGAAGGATGTGTTCCTTATTCACACTGTATTCATAACCGGCTTCTGTTGTAAGGGTGCTGAGCTGATTCTGTGACAGAAGTGTGATGCCGGGCCTGATTGATGCAGGATCGTCCTTAACCTGTTCAATGTCAGCATAAAATGGCATCCAGCTGTGGAAGCTGAACAGGTGAAGATGTTTCTTGTATGCCTCAGTTTTATAAGTTGAGATGTCATTGTCTTCCGGCTTGTCGTCACTTATTTCAAAACGGTTTATCAGGTATGAAGCAGAGTCAATAGGCGGATTAAGATCAGTCCTGATATCCTTTACAGGCATGCTGCATATTTCAAAGCCCCCTGATGTATAATTGCTGAATACAAGGTTCTTTTCATCAGCGCTTATATCATTAATTCCATATTTTGAAATTGTCAGACAGGCCTTTTTGCCTGAAGGCGTATTCAGGTGAAGCTCTTCAGAGCCAGTCCCTGAACTGATATAAAAGAGAGAATCGTTTCTGAGCACTGCTGATTGCAGGTCGTTTCTGCCGTAACTGACGAGCGTTGTCCAGGTGTTTTGCTTCAGTGAATATGAAAGCACTGCCTCTCCTTTGTCTGTTAAGGAAATAACAGTGATTTTTTCTCCGTCAGTACTCCATGCAGGTCGCTGCAGTGCGGCATTTTCCGGGGAACTGACTGAACTCATAACAGTGCCGGAATATGCATCAATTATTACAAGTGAATTTTTATTGCTTACAGAGTTTTCAGATGCTGCTATCCTTGTCCCGTCAGATGAGATTGCGGCAGAGAGATAACGTGATTTTTCAGACAGGATTCTGACAATGCCGGTCTTGAGGTCCATTGTCTTTATTATCATGTAATTCCGGTTTTCCCAGCGGGGATCCGGTTTATATTCAACCCAGGCTGTTTTTCCACCTCCGTACGAAAGGTGAAACGGATAAATCTGCCCTCCTGTATGTATCCTTTTTTCAGTTTTGTTCCTTGTATCAGTAAGCACAAATCCTGAAGGATCCCTCAGAGAAGTTTTTATGCTCAGAATGCTGTCCCTGCCTATTACTACAGGTGAGTAATAATTCACATATTCACCCTTCTTGCTTTTGTTCAGCGGTAAGAAGGAATCTGTCTTTTTAGCTGATAATTCTTTTGTCCACAGGAGGGCGAGAGTGTCATAGGCCTCTTCATACAGCTTCCTTTTTGTGATACCTGCCTGCCTGAGCATTGAGATATTTACAGGGTCAGCAAGGAAGGGGTACTTTGCCGTATAATCGAGGTTTTTGTTCCAGAAATTCAGGCCGTTTTTAGCAAAAGAGTATGTAACAATCTGGTACCCGGAAAAGTAATGGTTGGGCACATATTCCCTGAATGAACCGTTTACTATCCTGTCGTATTTGAATTTTTTCCCGTTTTCAAGACTTATCGCCCTGAACTCTCTCAGGAAATATGGTGACCTTCCCCTGCCAGAAGCTGTAAGTGCTGACTCGGTAAATACGGCCTTCCCTTCGAAATACCATAAAGGAAGCATTGCCGCAGTGAGGCCGGTGAATTGTTCGCCAAGAAAAAATGATGCAGCCCTTGAGAATCCCTTGTTGAGTGAAGCCATCTGGAAAACATGGGTCAGTTCATGCAGGGTGAGTTGCGTGCGTGTTCCAAGCGGAATTGAACTCTGATCGGGTGATGGATAAATTTCCATACGCCTGGGCGCCCAGGCAACATATCCGTTTGACTCGGTTGAGTAGCTGTGAATTATTACAGGAATACGGAATTTTGTGTCGGGGAATACCTTTCTGAGCTTTGCAAATGATTCGTCAAGCGACCTGGCGAACAGGATTCCCTCCTGTCCGTATGACTCTGGAAAAATTACACTGAACCTGTCGGTCTTTACCTGGAGCCATCTCACCGATGCAGGGTCCTGACCTGTTTCATAGTATTGTCCGTAAATGAATATTTCCGGGAGTGCTAAAAGAATAAGTAAAATGATCCGCTTAAATCTCATTGAAAAGCCTGTGCTTGCAGTAAACGTAATTATCTCAACTAAAAGCCACTGGCGAAAGTATGAAAAAATTAAGTATTTTCGTCACTTGTTCTGACAGCACAACGGATCATTAAGTTTTACTCTGATGAAGAAATACAGATTGATAAACAATATAACAGGCTGGATTGTTTTTGTAATTGCATCTCTTACCTACCTGCTTACAATTGAACCAACTGCCAGTCTTTGGGATTGCGGTGAGTTCATTGCATCAGCATATAAGCTGGAGGTAGGTCATCCTCCCGGCAACCCGGTATTTATGGTAATGGCAAGGTTCTTTACCCTTTTTGCCGGGGGAGATGTATCAAAAGTGTCAGCTATGGTCAACTCAATGTCGGCTCTTGCAAGCGCATTCACTATTCTGTTCCTGTTCTGGACTATCACGCATCTTGCCAGGAAGATACTGATTAAAAGCGAGGAGGACCTGACTTCCGGAAGGCTCATTGCTGTTATGGCTGCAGGTGTTACCGGTGCTCTTGCATACACTTTCTCCGATTCATTCTGGTTCTCTGCAGTTGAGGGTGAGGTTTATGCTTCTTCTTCCTTTTTCACGGCAATAGTATTCTGGGCCATCCTTAAATGGGAAGATGCTGCTGATGAACCATATTCTGACAGGTGGATTATACTTATCGCCTTCCTGATGGGTCTGTCAATAGGTGTTCACCTGCTGAATCTTCTGACACTTCCCGGTATCGTTCTTGTATATTATTTCAGGAAGTACGACTTTTCCTGGAAAGGTATTGCAATCTCGCTTCTGATAAGCGTTCTTATGCTTGCATTTCTGATGTACGGGATAATGCCCGGAATAGTAACAATATCTTCCTGGTTTGATCTCTTCTTTGTCAATACGCTTGGAATGCCGGTCAATTCGGGAGTTGTTGTCCACATGCTTATACTGGCAGCGCTGTTTATTCTTGCTGTGAGGACCTCAATTGTATCGGCAAATATTACAAAAAATGCAATTTTTTCGGTATCTGCCTTGTTTTTCGCAGGTATCTGGATTGTCTCAGGTTCTGTATTTCTGAATGTAATTGTATTTATCCTTATCGGTGTCGTGGTTTATTATCTTACTTCCCGTAACAGGTATGTCATGAACACCGCCCTTACTGCTGTAATTGTGATACTTATAGGGTATTCTTCAAATGCAATTATAGTAATAAGGTCAAATGCCAACACTCCTCTTAATGAGAATAATCCTTCAAATCCGTTCAACCTCCTGTACTTCCTAAACAGGGAACAATACGGGGAAAGGCCGCTTTTCAGGGGTGCGTATTATAATGCTCCTGTTCTGGATTATAAGGATGGCAAAGCAAAATATGCCCTTGAGGATGGAAAATATGTTGTAACGGGCCGGAATCTTGAAAGGGTGTACGATCCGAGGTTTATTACAATTTTCCCCAGGATGTGGAGTGAGCAAAGCGATCATCGCCAGGTATATGAGGAATGGGGAGAAGTAAAAGGAACTCCCGTGCAGGTTACAGATGCCTCAGGAGAGAAAAAAATTGTCAGGAAGCCGACTTTTATCGAGAACCTGCGGTTCATGATGTCATACCAGTTCGGGTATATGTATTTCAGGTACTTCATGTGGAATTTCTCGGGCCGTCAGAATGATACCCAGGGAACAGGGGGAGCCGTAAACGGAAACTGGATAAGCGGCATAAGCTTCCTTGATGAACCAAGGCTGGGAACCTCAGATATGCCTGCCGATATGAAAAATGATCCTTCCCGGAATAAATATTATCTGCTGCCTTTTCTTCTTGGTCTGGCAGGTCTTTTTTACCAGCTTAACAGGGACAACAGGAACTGGGGAATTGTCCTGCTGTTATTTGTAATGACCGGAATTGCAATAGTCTTTTATCTTAACCAGTATCCCAATCAGCCCAGAGAAAGGGACTATGCCTATGTCGGTTCATTTTACTTCTATGCGGTATGGATAGGCCTTGGAGTTCTAGGTGTTTTTGAGGTTCTTGCAAAGCTGGCCGGAGAGAAAATTGCCGCCCCGTTTGCAGGACTTATATGCATTATTGCAGTACCTGCAGTTATGGCTTCTGAAAACTGGGATGATCATGACCGGTCGGGAAGATATCTAGCTAGGGATGTTGCCTTCAATTATCTCAACTCCTGCGCCCCGAATGCAATACTTTTTTCAAACGGAGACAACGACACCTTCCCTCTCTGGTACGCCCAGGAAGTTGAGGGAAAACGAACTGATGTGAGAGTGTGCAACCTCATGCTGCTTAACACCGACTGGTATATCGATCAGATGAAAAGAAAGGCTTATGAGTCTGACCCTCTGCCTGTTTCACTGCCTGCAAAAAAATATTATGACGGCATAAACAACCAGGTATTCATAGTTGAAAAGACTAAGGACCCCGTTGATATATCCACTGTGATTGACTGGGTTACAAGCGATAACAAGGGAACGAAGGTCCAGATTTCCGCAACTGAAATCCTTGATATTATTCCATCAAGGACTATCAGGATTCCTGTTGATGCTGAAAAAGTAATCGCCTCAGGAACAGTTAAGCCGGAGGACAGGGATAAGATTGTGCCGTATATTGACATTAAACTAAAGGGGAATTCAATTCTGAAGAGCCAGCTTATTGTACTGGATATCCTGGCGCATAATAACTGGGAGAGACCTGTATATTTTGTCACAGGATATCACAATGACGCCTTTGGACTTGAGGAGTATTTCCAGCTTGAAGGACTGACATACAGGTTTATACCGGTACGGTCACAGAACAAAAGCTGGATTGAATACGGCAGAATAGATTCAGATATTCTGTATGAGAACATGATGAATAAGTTCGTTTGGGGGGGAGCCAATGTTCCCGGAGTTAATATTGATTACAACCACAAGCGTACAATTATTGTTGTTAAGGCCCGAATGAACTATGCAAGGCTTGCCAGGTCGCTTGCCGCAGAAGGAAAGAATGAAAAGGCCCTCGCAGTTCTTGACAGGTGCATGGAACAGCTTCCGCTCGAAAAAGTACCTTACGATCCTTATATGGCCGATATTGTAGATGCATATTTTGCGGCCGGGAATTCTGAAAAAGCAGTCAGCATGAGCATGGCCTTCAGGGATTATTACTTTGAGAGGCTTGAATATTACATGAAGCAGAAACCTTTTGTGATCGGTTCTGCCGAGTATGAAATACAAACCGCTATACAATACACATCAAGAGTATCAGGCTCATGTGAAAAATACGGCAAGACTGAGCTTGCAAAGGAAATAAATGACAAACTGGAGACTTATTATGCTGAGTATATGTCGAAGGCACAGCCCTATACAAGGCTGCAGTAAGAAGTCTTAACTTACAAGGATTTCCTTATTCTGCAGGAGATATTTCTCAAGCAGGAAGACAAGCTTTTCGCAATAAACAGGTTTCAGTACATATTCATTGCATCCGGCTATGTATGAATCTGTTTTGGTCTGTTCCGACATATAGGCCGTAAGCATTACAACAGGTGTTGTCTTATTTGTTTTTCTGAAGATCCTTACACAGTCAATACCGTTGATGAAGGGTATAAGGTAATCCATGAAGATGAAATCTATCTCCTGTTTTCCCTGTTTAATATATTCTACAAACTCAAGTCCGGACCTCAGCACAAGCACATTTGCGCCGGTGTTTCTCAGCAGGGTTTCGTAGTATCTTATTGTATGTACATCATCCTCGACAATTATGATATTTTTATTTTCAAGAGTCAAATTACTGATTGTCAGTCCCATTACATCATTTGTTAAATCGTCAGTTAAAATTACGATAAGAAAAGCCTGCAGAAATGGTGCAAACTGCCACTTATTAACATTTTATAAACAGTCGCCCGCCTGATTGATGTCAGCTTATTTGCTTAACTGGATAAAAATTTGCAAATTCGTGTCAATAAACCATCTTGTTATGTCAATCTATATCCGTACTTTCAAAACTTTAGTGCTTGCAGCCTGTTTATTCTTTGTTTTTAACAGCTCATACAGTCAGGTAGGATTTGATAATCCGACACGTGCACTCTATATTTTTGACCTTGCCAAATATGTTGATTACGGACCCGGATTTGCTGATTCAGCAAATTTTAAAATAGGGGTGCTACTCGGGGATTATGACTTAATAAATGAAATGGGTAACCTGTCAAAGACAAGGAACAGGATACAGGACAAACCGGTTTCTGTTGCCGGCTTTAAGAACCTCGAGAGTGTTACTCACTGCCAGGTCCTTTATGTTAACAAGAATGCCGGATTCAATCTTGACAAGATCAAAAAGATGATCGAAGGACAGCAGACAATGCTGATTACAGAAGGTTATGAATTCAGGGAATCAATGATGAACTTCATTGTTGTTGAAGGCAAACCCCGCTTTGATATCAATGATGAATATATCAAAAAGGAGAAGATGAGTGTGCCAGAAACGCTTCTTTTCACTGCAATAAAGACAAAGGAAGACTGGCAGAATCTTTTTGATATTGCCAGCAAGGAGATTGAGGTTCAGAAAGAAACTATCAGGCAGCAGCTTGAAACGATCGATGTTCAGAAGAAGGAAATAATGGTGCAGAGGGCCCTGCTCGACAGTCTTGATAAGCAGATTGTAATCAAGGAAAAGACCCTTAACGAAAAGCAGAAGGTGCTTGATAAGCAGTTCGTTCAGATCAACAGGCAGCAGGGTGAGATATCCTCACAGAAAAAAATGATCCTGCAGCAGCAGGCGGAAGTTAAGGTCCAGCAGGATACTCTTGCAAGCCAGAAGGAAAAAATCGGCCTTCAGTTGGCGCGCATTGATGAACAGCTTAACAAGATCGGAGAGCAGGAGGATAAGATTAAACTTCAGCTTGCAACGCTTGAAAAGCAAAAGCTTGTTCTCTATTTTGTTGTATTCGCGCTTATACTTGTAAGCTTCCTTGGCTATTATATCTACAGGGGCTATAAGATCAAGAAAGAGGCCAACATTAAGCTTGAGGAAAAGAACAGGACAATTTCCGCGCAGAAGGATGAGATAGAAAAACAGAGAGATCTCGCAGCAGCCCAGCGTGACCAGATAGCCTACCAGAAAAAGCATATTACCGACAGTATCATGTATGCGAAGAGGATACAGACTGCTCTTATACCGTCTCTTGAGCTTTTCAGCGACAAGCTTGAGCATTTTGTCCTGTACAAGCCTCTTGCAATAGTCAGCGGTGACTTTTACTGGGTTGCCTCAAAGGGCAATATGCAGATAATTATTGCTGCCGACTGTACCGGTCACGGCGTGCCGGGTGCCTTCATGAGCATGCTGGGGGTGACAATGCTTAACGAAATAGTAAACGGGAAGGATATTGTTATGCCCGACCAGATTGTTGAGGAGCTGAGGAGCGGGATTATTAAAGCCCTTAACCAGGTAGCCGATGAGGACAGTGTGAAGGATGGAATGGATATAGCAATATGTGCGGTTGATTTTGACAGGAATCTCCTGTATTACGCAGGGGCAAATAATCCGCTTTATCTTGTCAGGGGAGGGGAACTGATAAATTACAGGGCCGATAAGATGCCTGTTGCAATACATTATAAAATGGTTCCTTTCACACTTCATACTATTGAATTGCAGAAGGGTGACGCTTTCTATATATTCTCTGATGGTTATGCTGATCAGTTTGGCGGTCCCAAGGAGAAGAAGTTCATGACGGCACAGCTTAAGGAAACAATTCTTGCAATGGCAAATGAACCTATGCTTAAACAGGGCGAGAGGCTGAATGAGATATTCGAGGCGTGGCGTGGCGACAGTCCTCAGGTGGATGACGTTACCTTAATAGGTGTCAGATACTAACGGCACTCAACTTTAGTTGTAAGACTTCCTACAGTAGCATCAGGAATGGCATTCTGCTTAATCAGATCAGTACCACAATATTCAGTTTCAGTACCGGAATTGATTACAGAACCGTTTTCATAAGTCACAGTTTTACAGAATCCGCAATTGTCCTCGCATGCCGTGAATCCCCATGCAATGAAAAAAAGGCCTGCCGCAAATAGTATTTTCTTTTTCATCATAATATAATATTGAATTAAATGGTATGATGGAACCCGCAAGTTATATTTATATATGTTTGTGAAAGTATTATATGCGGGTTTCATAGATCAGATATTACAAACCAAAGATATTAAAACTGGGATACTGAAGAACAAAATATGATAAAAATGCCTTCAGGGATTAAAAAATGATTTCCGGATGCAGCATTTTACCGTTTTGCAAGTCATTTAGTCAGGAATGAAAATAATTTTAACTTGCACAAAATTTTATCGTCATGGAAGATTTAAAGATGAAAAAACATGTTACAGTGGTCGGGGCAATTCATATCGGCTTCGGACTGCTTGGTCTGATAGGGGCGGTTGCGGTTTTCTTTGCACTTAATTTTGCAAGGGGTTTTGTAACCGGGGAAGAAGTGCCGAATATGGTGCTGAAATTCCTGTCGCTGAGCCTTCCGCTGCTTATCGGCTTTATGTCGACCCTCGGTCTGGTGGGTGGTATCGGACTTCTTGGCTTTTATCCCTGGGCCCGTTATCTTGTTATTGTTGTTGCAGCTCTGGGTTGCCTTAACATACCTATCGGGACACTGAAAGGCGTTTATTCCCTGTGGGTTCTGCTGCAGGATGGCACTGTGAAGCTTTTTGAAAAGAAACAACCTGCTGCGACAATCTGATTTAAATAAAAATATCATTGAAACAGGCACTCAATTGAGTGCCTATTTTTATTTTTGTCCTTTAAACATTTCATATTACTGACATGGCTGACGACAATAAGATAATCTTTTCGATGTACAGGGTGGGAAAGACTTTTCCTCCTCACAGGCAGGTGCTGAAAGACATTTCCCTCTCATTTTTTCTCGGAGCAAAGATCGGGATAATAGGTCTTAACGGCTCGGGAAAATCGACCCTGCTGAAAATAATTGCCGGTCTTGAAAAGGAATTTCAGGGAGATGTGACCTTCCTTCCGGGTTACTCTGTGGGACATCTTTCACAGGATCCTCTACTTGATGAAACACGCACTGTCAGGGAAATTGTTGAGGAGGGTGTGCAGGAGATAATGGTGGTTATACAGGAGTATGAGAAGATAAATAACAGCTTCGGGGAGCCCGAAGTATATGAGAATCCTGATAAGATGCAGCAGCTCATGGACAGGCAGGCTGTTTTACAGGAAAAAATTGACTATCACGATGGCTGGAACATAGGCCATAAGCTCGACAGGGCCATGGACGCCCTGAGATGTCCTGAAGGTAGTTCTCCTGTAAATGTCCTTTCGGGAGGTGAAAGAAGGAGGGTGGCTTTGTGCCGTCTTCTCCTTAAACAGCCTGATATACTGCTTCTTGATGAGCCAACAAACCACCTCGATGCAGAGTCGGTTCAGTGGCTTGAAACTACCCTGAAACAGTACCATGGTACTGTTATCTGTATAACACACGACAGGTATTTTCTTGACAATGTTGCCGGCTGGATTCTTGAACTCGACAGGGGAGAAGGTATCCCGTGGAAGGGAAATTACTCCTCATGGCTTGAACAAAAGGCAAAACGCCTTGAAATGGAAGAGAAGGGGAATGTCAAGAGACGGAAAATACTTGAAAGGGAACTTGAATGGGTAAGGATGTCGCCCAAGGCCCGTCATGCAAAATCAAAAGCCCGTCTGGGAGCCTATGAAAATCT
>CAZEYY010000095.1:8247-14880 GCA_964516485.1 uncultured Rikenellaceae bacterium | reverse complement strand
TTCCGCCTTTCTTGTTCCTCCTTTCGCCCTTCGCCCTTCGCCTTCCGCCTTTCTTGTTCCTCCTTTCGCCCTTCGTCTTCCGCTTTTCTTGTTCCTCCTTTCGCCCTTCGCCTTCCGCCTTCTGCCTCAATTACTCACATCCCCCGTCCAGTTTTTTGGCTCCGACCTGTCTTGCCTGGTAATACGCCCTTTTTAAAGAATCAGGCAGGCTGTTTATTTCCGTGAAGATCAATCCTGCCTTTCTCCTGTTTTCAAACAGTGCATTTTCTCTTGCTGTTATCCTTTCCCCTGAAAACCTGCTGTTCATTACAGTTCTGAACCATTCGTTCAATCCGCCTTTCATTACATGTACATTATTGATATTAAGGCCTTTTGCTATGGTGTATGCATTGTTTGCATAATAATCACCGTTTGCATAGAGAATGTACCTGTTGTTTCCTGTCAGGATACCGGGTGCGATTCTGACAAAACTTTCATAAGGGATATTCAGAGATCCCGGAATATTAAGCCGGCTGAATTCTTCCGCAGAACGGAGGTCTATCAGCTGAACTGTTGTGTCTTCGGTTGCGATAAACCTTGCTACCTGGTCAGCAGTGAACCACGATTTCTCATCTGTTATGCCTGAAAGTACTTTACCCGGTGAGGCTGTAAATGACCTGCTGCCTGTAAGCGGGAGTAAGGCAAGGACTATTCCTAGGGCAATAAGGATTATTGAAATTGTCTGACGGATGTTTATCATGATTTTAATTATAAGTTATCAGTTATTTCCGGACGGGCAAATTTCTTTTCTGCCAGTTCTGCAATCCAGAACATTGCTGCAGCGGCCAGTATCAGGAGAAGGATGAATAATCCGGGTGAAATACCAAGGGCTTCATCTATTCTCACAGGTCCTTTATAGTCACTTTCAGCGAGGTTCTTTATCAATGGATAGGTCTCTGCAAAAAGGAATGCACCTGCAAGACCTCCGGCAGCAAAGACCATTGCATCAATCTTTCCTATTGAGAGTGCACTCAGACCAGTACCTGGGCAGAAGCCTCCCATTATGAAACCTGCACCCATAATAATTCCTCCAATGATGGCAGCTTTTACATAATACTCATTAACATACACCAGGCTTAAGTCGAGCAAACCGAAATAACTCAGGAACTGGGATCCGACAAGAGCCACAATTGCTGCAGTGAAGAAAACCTTTAAAACAGTTGTGTCATAACCGTAAAACATACCGGCCAATTTACGGCTTGAAGAAAAACCTGCCTGTTCCAGCGCAAATCCGAATCCTATACCTATTAATAAAGCAAAAAGAAGATCAATTGATTCCGGTAATCCTGAGTAAGTTACTATTGGTCCCATTTTTTTGTCTGTTTGTCTTTAGTCTTTTGTTTTTTGTCTTTTGTCATGCGGTCCTGTTGTCAAGACCTTCTTCCTTTCGCCTTTCGCCTTCCGCCTTCCGCCATTTTCATATCCAGTTCTTCCGGAAAAACCATGCAAACAGGTAGGCAGAACCGAAAATAGCCATCATTGTTACAAATCCGGCAAGCGAGAGGACAGCCATGCCCGACAGGGCGGCACCGCTTGTGCATCCTCTTGCAAGCTGGGCCCCGTAAACAAAAAATACTCCTCCCAGAAAAGCAAAAATGAGTCTCCTGCTCACAGAAATTGATGGTGATTTTTCGACCCTGAGTTTTAGTCTGCCAGAAATAGCACCTGAAATAAAACCGCCTATGACAACTCCAAGAATTTCATAGGTAAGCCAGTTTCTGATCGGCTTATTGCCATTCTCGAAATACCTGCTGTAGTAGGCGGAGTTGTCGGCGTGAGGCCTGTCAATGGCTCCGACAATTGAAACAACACAGTATTTAATGCCTCCGCTGGCGCCAAGCCCTCTTCCCGACAGGTACATTGCCGTCAGAAGAACAAGTCCGAGCAGGGTGCCTGCAATATATGGATTCATGTAAGCTTTTTTCATGTGGTATCTGTATTAATAACTCATATAGTACAACATAAGTCGGGTACTAAAGTTCGTAAAAAAGTGACTATTGCAAGATTAAAATTCACTAATTCCCCGATAAAATTTCATATAGTTTAGTTACTAACAGACTAAAATGGTATATATAACAGTAATACAATGATATAGCTATTACTGATCAAAAGATATTTCCAGACTTTTGTTAATAACATTTGAACCTAAAAGCCTTATTGTTGTTCGGAGTGTATGAACTTTGTAAATAATTTGGAAATGAGTACAATAATGAAAAGGATGGTTATTATCATCTGTTTCATTCTGCCAACTCTGAATCTCTATGCTCCGGTATCAGGCGGCCTTGTTATAGAGTATGCTGAACCGGCAAATCCCTTTGTGAAGCTTATAAATGCCATTGGCATGGTTGAGACCAGACATGACACACTTGCATACAACCCGGAGGAGGATGCCGTGGGGTATTTTCAGATAAGACCAATACGGTTAAGGGATTACAATGAAAGGACAGGTAGTAATTACCGGATGAAGGATTTATATGACTATGAAATTTCAGAAAGGATATTTCTGTATTATGCCTCACAGATTGGTCCGTATAATCCTGAGAAGATAGCTAAAAGCTGGAATGGTTCCGGGAAAAAGACCAGGATTTACTGGAATAAGGTAAGGAAACTTTTATAGTTAAGGCTAAAATAAAGGGTGCCGTGCTGACACCCTTTAATTTTTTATCCTCAATATCTGCACAACCTGCGGGAATATTATCAAATTGTCAGGCTGTGGGAGTCAGATCCTTAGTCTTAACTGACGCAGGAGTAAAGATTCCTACAACACCTTTGATACCTACGCTCATCACAATATTGTAAAAGAAGGCAAGAAATCCTATGAGCATCAGTGATCCGCAAATAGCAGACAGAATCATGAGAAGGCTGAATTCACCATTGAAATATAAGGTCCTTCTCAGCATACCGTTAAGTCCTGCCATGCCCATAAAAGCTCCCATTCCTATTCCACCCGTGAGGTGAAGCCAAAAGTGGACATTTACAAGTTTCTGGCTGTACATTTTAGCTCCGTTTGTCACAATAGGGAACAGGATGTAAATTGCTGAATACAGGGTCATTGTAAGTCCGACAAGCACTGCAACATGAACATGTGGACCAACAACCCACTGGGTGTTGTGGAGTATCCTGTTTAAGCCGACATCAGCCTGCATGATTCCTGCCGGAACTGCAAGAGCAAAACCGAGAAGTCCTCCAAGCAGGAACTTAAGAGGATTTGTCATCTTCAGTGGTCTGGCACTCCATAGCGTTGCCAGTGTAATGAAGAAAGCAAGACCTTGTGTTATAAGTTCAAAAGCTGTTACCAATTCACCTGAAACCACTTTCAGCATACCGGGTTGCGCCTGGTCTGATAATAAATGATGAGACCAAACTGTCCATGAAACAACTAGTTCGAGCAGGAGGGCGGCTCTTGCTATATTCTGCATGAACAAAGGTTTTCCGGATATTAGCATTGCCAGAAGATACCAGGTTCCTGCGACAAAAATCAGTACAAGACCATCAGCGATCAGGTCCAGGCCCCACCAGAACCAGTTTTTATAAAGCAGGGCATCAATTGCAGATTCCTTAAGATCAAAACCGAGTATTGCAGCTATCATATAAACAAGTATTAGTACACCTGTAAAAAGAATAGTTGCAGTGTTAAGCGCCATGTCGACACTTCCTCTTGCCACAGCTGCCACCGGAAGGGGCACAGGATGCTCTTCATTCTTTGACGAAAACAGATTCTTAACTGCCACAAGGCCAAGTGCATCTGCAAGAAGTTTTCCAGAAGGCTGTTTTTCCCAACCTTCAGGAGTGAAGGTTATTGTTTTGAATATGTTGATTATAAACAATGCGGTACCTACCATTACAAGTGCAATACCCAGGATAAAGAATGTTCCGCCCCATACGCTGAACTGAGTGAAATCAGCAGGAAGCGGCCAGTAAAGAGTGTAAAGAGGAGAATAGTGGCTTACGAATCCTGCAAACCAGAAGATAAAGGTTCCCACCGTTATCAGGATGAAAGTCCAGTTACCCATTTTTATGCTCCATAATGGTTTTTTCATTAAGAATGGAACAAGAAAAAGGAACGCACCGCATACAATTGAATATGTTGAACCGAAGATTCCTACAAGCGGGTGGGCTGTAAGTATCGCAAAGAACTGTGATTCAGTAATCTGTGGAAAGGGCTGTACCTCATAAATCCTCATTATCATTCCCTCGATTATAACAAAACCATAATATATCAGTCCGACAACAACAAACCTTAGAAGAAGTTTTTGCATAGGTGTCAGTGATTCAGGCTTAAACAGGCCTTCTTCGCCTGTCATAAGTGTTTTTATGAAACTCATATTAGTCAGATTTTAGGATATTAATATTCAGTTTGCTGATCCGGACGGCACAACCTGCACCGCATCTTTAAGAACCATATTTATTCCCCTGGGTCCGGAATATTCTGTCGATCTTATGGTGTATGTTCCAGGCCTGTCGAAATGCCAGAGCAGATCATTCCGGTGACCAGGCACCACCTGCATTTGGAACATCATGCTGTGATCCTGCCTGAATAGACCAAATCCGTAAGTCAGATCTTCTGACTGAACATCGAAAAGCACATTGTCATTAACATTTATTATCAGCTTTTCTTCAGGCATTATAAACTGATGATCCTTCACCTTTATTACGAATGTCTTGTCGGGAGTATAATCATCCCTGTTGAGATCCATCTTGGCCCAGGGAATTGTGTTATATGTAACCATGTGAAGCGACACTCCCAGAGCGGCAAGAAAAATGACAAAAGCATAAAACAGTTTTGGTTTTACAGGAATTGCTTCCCCTCTGCCTGTAACCTTAAGGCTGAACCAGCCTACAAGCAGTATCATGACAATACAATAACTTGTATATGCCAGTGTTTGTCCTGTCAGGACCATTTCAGAATCTACCATATAACCTCCTTCTTTAGATTGTTTAAAAATGATACAACTTTATATCAATTAATAATAAAAATATTTATCTGAGTTCAGAGATATTCTTTAATGTAGTGTTCCTGAGGATCTTAATAATATTATCTCTTGTGTCTTCCCATATCTTATGCATTGCACAATGCTTATTGAAGGGGCATGCAGTGAATCCGAGCAGGCAGGTTGAAAAGCCATCGGTTCCGTCAGTAGCTTCGATAATATCTGAAAGTGTAATTTCATCAACAGGTCTGCTGAAGATAAATCCGCCATTCCGTCCCCTTGTACTCTCAATAAATCCGTTTTTTGAAAGGTTGGATAGTATCTGACGCAGGTAAGGGTAGGGGATTCCCAGTTTTTCATGAAGAAGCGTTGCAGACATTTTGCTACCCTCATGCGTTGCCATGTAGGAAAGTATGTTAAGGGAATATGAAGCTGTTTTGCTGAAATTCATAAATTGATATATTCGTATATCATATACAAAAATAATTATATAAAACAGAATTCAAAGAGTTCTGTTAATTTTTTCACAAGATAGTGAGGAGACGTAACGGCTCGCTGGTGCAACGGCACAACGGCACAACGGCTCAAAGGTTATAACCTCAGATATCTACGCTTTTGCGCCCTTCAGCCCTTACGCCCTTCCACCTTTCCGCCTTTTTTCATACCTTTGCCGGAAATATTAAAATAAAAAATGGGCAGATTCAGACTTACAGTAGAATATGATGGTACAAGGTATTCCGGCTGGCAGATACAAAAGGGAGGAAAATCAATTCAGGGAGAGATCCTCGACGCATGCCGTGATCTTTTCGGAAGCAGCGAAATAGATCTTTTCGGAGCTGGCAGGACAGACAGTGGTGTTCACGCTATCGGACAGGTGGTACATCTGGGATTTGACACTGACCTTCCACCCCTGAAAATAAAATATGGCATCAACGACCGTTTGCCTTCTGACATAAGCGTTAAAGATGTGGAAATAGCTCACCCAAAATTCCACGCCAGGCACGATGCTAATGCCAGAAGCTATATTTATCAGATCAGCAGGAGGCGTACAGCCTTCGGAAAAAAATATGTATGGTGGATAAAGGACACTCTGGATGCAGGATTAATGGAACAGGCTGCGGTGAAATTCAGGGGCCTGCACGATTTCAGATCTTTTACCGATGAGAGTGGCGAGCAAACATCAAATAAGGCAGAGGTGCTGCATTCTGCTGTGTATGATTATGGTGACCTCATTTTATTTCATGTTATCGGTAATCATTTTCTCTGGAAACAGGTTAGAAGGATGACCGGTGTGATAGTTGAAGTGGGACGAGGTAAACTGGATCTGGCTGATATAAATGGATTTCTGAAAACAAAGTCGGATATTCCTGCAAAGCTCACTGCACCTCCAAGCGGATTATTTCTTGAGAAGGTATATTACCGTAATGAGGAGCTTGTTTACACAGCTTCACCGGTAATAAAGATATGACAGATATGTCTTCCGGAGAGTTGGTCTGTTAAAAAGCCGCTTTTCAAAACCGTTTTCTCCCGGATACTGGAACTGAAACTGTAAGTGCTATTTTGTGCAGGTACAGGAAAGGTATATTCCTGGTTTAAATATCCATCAGCATGAGTAATTCTCAAATAGGAATTTTCCTAAAAGAGAATTTTCTCTGATAGGAAT
>CAZEYY010000095.1:4341-8147 GCA_964516485.1 uncultured Rikenellaceae bacterium | reverse complement strand
TCTGATAGGAATCATTCTCAAATAGGAATCATTCTCAAATAGGAATATTCGTAATTAGAATATGATCATGTAACAGGAAAAGAGTTGCCTGCTATTTGTAATTGCCGTTAAAATCTATAGCCCTGCTGCCAAAAGGGTTTAAAAGCATATCGGTTAATACTGCAATCTGCCTCTTGTTTACCAGGGCCCTGCCGTCTGTATTGTAATTTCTTTCCTTTACAATCCTGTTAAATTCCGGTCTGAGGTCCCGCTCTGATATTTCTGATAAAAGCTCTGCCAGCCTATCCATGCTCAGCAATTCAGTGCTCGTACTTTCTTCCGTATTCTTGTCATATTGATGCAATCCCCGGGTAAACTCATTGATAGTCACTGTTGTATCGGGATAAAACCAGGTGCGGTTTGCCCATTTGTATGCCTCTCCCCGGACTTGTAAAATGCCAGTGGCTGTTACGCGCTGAATTGACTGGAAATCGATGTCTGTTGAATTAACATCAAAAAGGGGCATCAGATATGCACCCGCATCAAGCAGCGTCTGCTGAACCTCGCGGATGTTTATCTCTCCCGGTTCTTTCTTGTTCTTTACACAATTTGCTGCTATTGCCCCCGCAGCCTGACCGGTAAGAAGAACAACCGGCTGTAGCCTTGTTGATCCGTTTATAAGGTTTGATACGGAAATGGCCTTGTCAGATACTATCAGGCCATCAATATTATTGGGTATAAGAGCTCCTGCCGGGATGTTGAAGGATGGAACCGGAGGAAAATGAATCACAGGGGCTTCAGGATTACAGTTGTGATGGTGGTCGACTGGATAATCACCCACTGATATGCCAGTCCTGTACAAAGGATTACCTGAATAAATATCTGAAATATTGTTTATTGTAAACCTTACTTTCCCCTTAAGCCTCCTGCCTTCCCTGTGATAAGGAACAAGAGCCAGTTTGTCTGCCGTCGGGAACTCATCATCTGCAAGACCCAGGTTGCTGAAGCCAAGTTCAGTCTGTATATAATATATGAATCCGAGTGTTCTGACTTTTGCCTTTTGCAGTTCTTTTAATCGCTCATCCCTGTTCATTTCAACTACGTTCAGGTAAATATCATTCCCATGCCTGGGCCAGTTGATCATATATTTGTTACCGGGCAGTTTTCCATAACTAAGCATTTTTTCACAATCAATCAGGATTGAATCAACTGTCATAGAACATGATCCCCTGTATAATTCAGGATTATAACCTTCAGGTTTTTCAATTGTTTTGTCATTGCCTGCACCGAAATCTTTAAGTATTGCAACCCATGTCAGATCCTGTACAATATTATTGCTCACATCTGGTCCGTTTGGCTCTCCCGTCAGCGAACCTGCTTCCATGCCAAGGTCATATTCTGCACCGGCAAGAAAAAGCACATCCCCAAGGTCAGTTGCATCTATGACTATATCTGCCTGTATAACAAGTTTTTCGCCTTTCTCATTTCTGAATATTGCGCCAGTGACTTTTTTCCCATCCATCAATATCTTCTCAGGATGATAACCATATATTACATCAAGTTTCTCTGTTTCCCCGGCCATAGCCTTGAAGATACTGTCTCCTGTATGGGGCTCAAACTGGGTATTGCTCACCCATCCGGTCGCAAGAGCTTCAGCTCCTCCATAATGCGCACGTAAGCGGTTGCGGAATTCATTCCATATCCCGGAATTCAGGAAATGATTTCCATCTGTTGCACTGACTCCCGCAGCAGTTAGCATCCCGCCGAGCCAGGTAGTTTCCTCAACAACAATTGTACCGGCTCCTGACCTTGCCGACTGAATTGCCGCAGAAATACCACTTGTAGTGCCACCGATAACAAGAACCTCAGTTGATCGGGAATCTTCAACTGAACAGCTGTTTTGTAAAAGTGAAACTGAGACAAGGAAAATGATTGTTTTCAATGACTTATACATATTCTTGGATGCTTTTTACAATTTTTCTTCATAATAAGGTGCAATTTTACTATCTTTTCCTTGATTTAAAATAATAATTAAACACAGGAATTATGAAGAGAAGGGATTTTATCAGAACAACAGCAATTGCAGCACCGGCAATTTCGATGTTTCCGGCTGACCTTTCATCTATTTCCACAAAGGAGACAGCTGGTAAAATTGAAAAAAGATCCCTTGGAAAAACAGGGGAGATGCTTTCAAAAATAGGCTTTGGTGGTATTCTTGTAATGAATGAAACGCCTGAAACAGCCTCAGCTTCAGTTAAGTTTGCCATTGATGCCGGGATCAATTACTTTGATGTGGCGCCAACTTATGGTGATGCTGAACTGAAACTTGGACCAGCACTGGAACCTTACAGGAAAAATGTTTTCCTGGCTTGCAAAACAACACAGAGAAGTAAAAATGATTCAGTTGCCGAGCTTGAGAAATCTCTTAAAAACATGCGTACTGACCATTTTGATCTGTATCAGTTCCATGCAGTTACAACAATAGATGATGTAGAGAAAATTTTTGCTCCCGGTGGTGCCATGGAAACCTTTCAGGCTGCAAAGAAAGCAGGTAAAATAAGGTTCATAGGTTTTTCCGCTCACTCAGTTGAGGCTGCACTCGCTATGATGGATAACTATGATTTTGACACTATACTCTATCCGGTGAATTTTGTGACCTGGTATGCCGGCAATTTCGGAGCTCAGGTGCTTGAGAAAGCCAGGCAAAAGAATATGGGAGTGCTTGCACTTAAGGCAATGGCAAGAGGACCATGGCCAAAGGATGCGGATAAGTCAAAATATCCAAAATGCTGGTATGAGCCCCTTACAACTCCTGAAGATATAAGGATGGGGCTGAGGTTCACCCTTTCACATCCTGTAACTGCTGCGCTTACACCGGGTCAGATGGATCTTTTCAAAATTGCGCTCAGTCAGGCTGAGAAGCTTAAGCCTTTGAAAGACAAAGAGATAATTGCTATTAAGGAAATGGCTATGAAGGGTAATCCCTTGTTCAGATTTCCAAAAGCTTAAATTCTTCTTATTTGAGATACTTGTACCTGAGATTCAGCTTTTTGTTGTAGGTGAAGTAGCAGGGATTATCGCAAAGGTCTTCAGTATATTTTACCCTTGGTGTGGTGGAATCTGTAATTGTATATTCCTTCCCGTCAATAATATATGTTGCTGTTGCAGTATAGGTCTTGTTAGGTCGTACTCTCCTTTCAAATTTGGGCGTAAAGAAAATTTTTGCAGAATCAAGTAGTACCTTGTCCTCAATCTCACCTTCATAAAGTTTAACAATTACTCCGCTTTCAGGATGGGGATTGTTAAGTTGTGCTGAGATGACAACTTCAACCGGTTCCTTTTCATCACATTCATCACAATTAGTGTTATACTTACTGTCTTCACATGAAAAAACAACAGTCAAAGCTAGTATGGAGAATATTTTGAATATGTTTTTCATCAGCTCAGCTCCATTTTATCTTTTTGAATTTAAACTTCATCCTTTCAGGCATATAGTTGAATGAAATTCCTGTCCTCATCCATAAAGGACCTATTTTATAATAAGGATATTTCATGTACTCTAAGCCTGAAAAAAATGTCACCTGACCTGTCGTTAGTTTTATTGCTGCACCGGGCAAAAGCCTGAATCCTGTTTCGGGCATAAGGCTGGTTCCCCGGAATTTGTTACCGAAATTGTAAGCACCTGCCAGGGAGGCGGTAAACGTCAGGCTTGCCCTGTCAGCTCTGGATGTGATATTGAAATCCTTGAATAAACCTCCGTATATCATTGAACTCTTGTCAAAGTACTGATAATAGGAATTGTTGCTTTCCTTAATTATTATCCTTGT
>CAZEYY010000095.1:0-4241 GCA_964516485.1 uncultured Rikenellaceae bacterium | reverse complement strand
TCTTGTCAAAGTACTGATAATAGGAATTGTTGCTTTCCTTAATTATTATCCTTGTGGGCCATAGTTTTGTGTCGATTCCGATTTGCAGTCCCAGGTTGCAGTAAGGATCTTTTACCGACATCGCAAATCCTGAATAATAATCGTGGAGAGTGAATCTGCCCGAACCTGAAAATGAAATAAAATCAGTTGAGTGGGTGATTTTACCAGGTACACCGTTTTGTTTGAGGATTGCAGCTATCTCCCGCCTGCCGTGATCTGATGCAACCTTATACGGATCAATCCCGGAAGTGCTGCTTTCTTTCCATTTTTCCGAATGAGTAATAAGATACCTGACAGCGCCGGTCTGGTTAAAGGTGATTGCAAGCGACAGGGCATTCTGCTTATTGTTGTTAACTGCAAAAATGTCGACTCCTAAGCTGTCTAAAATCTCCATTGTGATTGTATCTCCGTACTGTGCTGCAAGAAGAAATGGTGTGTCGCCATCATTATCCCTTGCTTCCATGTTGGCTCCGTTACTTATCAGAAGATCTGCAATGTCGGGGTATCCTGCCATGATTGCAGTATGTAGGGGAGTAAAACCCTCGTCACTCTTGGAATCAATTGAGGCTTCATAGTATAACAGCATGTCAGTCAGTCCAATGTATCCGTATAATACTGCATAATGAAGGGGAGATGCTCCGTGATTATCAGCAAAATCTATATCAGCTCCAGCCCTTATCAGGGGCTCTGCTATACTATCGAGGTTGTATTTTACTGCAATTGAAAGAGCAGTCTCAAAATTCATTGTCACCTCATCAAGCTTCGGATAATATTTCAACAATGCTTTTACTGACTCAGTTTTATCATAAATTGCCGCTAAAATAAGTGGTGTAATTCCTTCAGCAGTGTATGCATTAATATCAGCTCCTTTCTTTATCGACCTGTCTATTGCAGCAGCATTATTCTGTAAAACGGAAGTAAACAGTTCAAAATTTAAATCTTCCTGGCTCCTGAGGAATACGTAATTACCAGCAGAATCATTTGATGCCTTTTGAAGATCTTTGTTTATTACAGCTTGTGAGAATGAACAATAGGTACTTAAAAGAAGTATTAAATATGTTGAAGCAGCAATCAGATTTATTTTTTTCCAGGACATTGGACAAAGTTAAGTTTTGTGGTATATCAAAACAAGAACTGTGCCTGTCTTGTTAAAAAAAAACTGTTTGAACTGTTCATCATGTTAAATATTCAGTGTGCCATATAATAAAATTGTTTATATTTTTGCAGCAAGATTATTATGAAATATATTAGGAAATACAGGAAGATTCTGATAATTACTCTTCTGGCCCTGATGGTTAGCTTCAACCCGGGTGCAATGGAGACAAGTGTTATTGTTTCTGAAAAGCTTACCCCAGGAAATGTGAGGCTGACAAATGATAATTCTTCTGCTAAGGAATTTTTAAGTATAGAGAAGACTGTGAATTCCTTTCTGAGAAACTGGTCTATTGCCGGAGCCTCCGTTGCAATTGCAAGAGATGGCAAACTGGTTTATTCAAGGGGATTCGGCTATGCTGATACAACAAGTAAAACCCTTACCCAGCCTTATAATAAATTCCGTGTGGCCAGCATCTCAAAACTTATTACCGCAGTGGCAGTAATGAAACTGAGAGAAGATGGAAAGCTGTCACTTTCTGACAAGGTTTTTGGCCCTGACGGCATCCTTAATGACCCCTATTTCAGCGAGCCAAGGGATAAGAGGATTTACGGAATCACGGTTGGACATTTGCTGAGTCATGAAGGAGGCTGGACGCAAAGGCATGGTGACCAGATGTTTATGTCGGCCCTTGTTGCAGATAAAATGGGAGTGGCCCCACCAGCCGACACTAAAACAATAATACGTTTTGCACTTAATAAACGCCTGCATTTTACACCTGGTACAGGCCGGGCATATTCGAACCTGGGCTACAGCATTCTGGGACTTGTAATTGAAAAGGTATCCGGAATGGGATATGAGGATTATTGCAGAAAAGTCATTCTGGAGCCCCTGGGTATTTATGATATGACAATTGCCGGCAATATGCCTTCCGAAAGAAATTTGTTTGAAGTAACTTATTATGAACCCTCCGATGTTGTTCTCAAACCTTCCATCTATGGGACAGGCGAAATGGTTGTTCCCAGTTATGGAGGCAATGATATCAGAGCCCTTGGTGGCGCAGGTGCATGGATAGCGACTGCACCTGACCTTATGAGGCTTATGCTTGCTGTTGACGGATTCAGCTCACGGCCTGATATTCTGAACAGCGAGAGTATTCATCTTATGACAGATAATGATAATGGTTATGCCCCGCTGGGATGGAAGACAACTGTTATGAATGGCACCTGGTGGCGCACAGGATCCTTCCCGGGAAGTGCAGGCATGATGAAGCGGCAACCTGATGGTCTTTCATGGGTTGTGCTGTTTAACTCAAGCGCCTGGAACGGACCTGAGATCTATTCATATATAAACAATATGATGACAAGGATAGTGACTCAGGTACATGATTGGCCTGATTATGATCTGTTCAACTATTCACTTCCTGTTCCTCTGAATCTGACTGCATCGGAAGCTTTAGAAAGATAAAATGTGCTTCACAGTTAATGTTAACCTTGTCAGGGAAGAGCTTGAAGACCGTTACGGAGCTACCCTGATTGATCCGGATAAGTACCGTCCAAGCTATTATTACCAGGCACATGCACTGCCCGAACTGCCGGTACTTGGTTCCGGTTTCCCGGGCCGGATAAGACTCCTAAAATGGGGACTTATACCATCGTGGACAAGGAGTATGGAAGATGCATCTGAGATAAGAATAAAAACTTTTAACGCCCGGTCTGAAAGCGTAAGCTCAAAACCATCATTTTCTGCAAGCTTCAAATCAAGAAGATGCATTGTTCCCGTCCGCGGCTTCTATGAGTGGCAGCATGTCGGGAAGGAGAAAATACCCTGGTATATCTACCGTGCTGATGGCGCTGTGATGTCGCTTGCCGGCCTTTACGATGAATGGATTGAAAGCAGAAGCGGTGAGACTTTTACAACTTTTACTGTAATAACAACAGACGCAAACCTGCTGATGGCTGAAATTCACAATACAAAAAAGAGAATGCCCGCCATACTTGAAAAGGAAATGGAAGCTGACTGGCTTAATCCGTCATTTTCGCTTACTGATGCAGGGGAACTTCTTAAACCATCACCCGTTGAGACAATCAGGGCTCATACAATTGGTCCCCTTATTACAAGCCGTACTGCTGACAGAAATACCCCGGATATTATCAAACCCTGGAATTACAACCAGCCAAGCTTATTTTGAGGCTGTAAAGGCTGTAAAGGCTGTAAAGGCTGTAAAGGCTGTAAAGGCTGTAAAGGCTGTAAAGGCTGTATAGGCTGTAAAGGCTGTATAGCTTCTAAAGCCTCTAGAGCCTCTAAAGCTTATAAATAAATCATTTTCCTTGTCATTCCGCCATCAATAATTATGTTGGTGCCGTTGACGAAACTATTACCTTCATCTGTAAGGTAAAGGCAGGCTTTTGCTATATCACCGGGTTTGCCTACTCTTCCTGAAAAATGCTGTTTGTGATCTTTGTCGGAGAGTTTTTCATAATCTCCGGTTTCTATCCAGCCCGGACTTATACAGTTAACTCTGATATTGTCCTTTGCAAAAGATGCTGCCATTGCATGAGTCAGGGCAAGAATGCCTCCTTTAGTTGCTGCATAAGCTTCTGAATCCGGTTCTGACATAAAAGCCCTTGTGGATGAGATGTTTACTATTGATCCTCCGCCTTTCTTTTTCATAAGTTTTGCCACTTCCCTGGAGCAGAGAAAAGTACTTCTCAGATTTGTGTTAATAACCGTATCCCATTCGTTTACAGAAAGATCCAGAGGTGATTTCCAGATTGATATCCCTGTGTTATTGATTAGTATGTCAGCTCCCTTATATTTTGAATTGATGAAAGCAAACAGCTTGAGGATATCTTCAGGTTTGCTTACATCTGTTTCCTTAAAAATTGCCTGACCTCCATCTGAAGCAATCAATCTTTCTGTCGACTTGCCCGATAAAATATCTTTTTCAGCAAGTATAACTTTTGCTCCTTCGGCAGCATAGGTACCTGCAATACAACGGCCAATTCCTTTCCCGGAACCGGTTACCACAACAATTTTTCCGGCATGACTCATTTCCTTATTTTTTTTCTTTCTCAGCTTTTATTTTTCCAATGAATGATTTGATTTT
>CAZEYY010000094.1:0-14948 GCA_964516485.1 uncultured Rikenellaceae bacterium | reverse complement strand
CATGCAGGCATTCAATGCGGGCAATATCGCCATGCATCCTTACCCTGGCACCCGGGTAACCGTTTTCAAAAAGTATATTCTCAGCTTCTTCAATTGTTCTTAATGCTTCAGGCCTTATTTCTGTATTATAAGGAATTCTTGTAAGCAGACAGGCCATTGCAGGTTTATCCCATATTTCAAGTCCTTCATTCCGTAGTGAATCTCTTATATCCTTCTTTGTCATTCCTGATTCCAGGAGCGGACTTCTGACCCCCATTTCCCTCAGAGCCTTCATCCCAGGACGATATTCACCTGTATCATCAAAGTTCGAACCGTCAAGTATATATTCGAAATTATGCGTATTTGCAAAATTCCTGATATGTGAAAAAAGGGTCTTCTTGCACAGGTAGCACCGGTCTGTCGGATTGTGCCTGATGAGTTCAGGGAAATCAAGTTCCAGCACATGGTGTTTTATGCCATACATCGAAGCAAATTCCGATGCTTCCTTAATTTCATGTTGGGGAATATATGGTGTTTTTATGGTAACCGCAGCGATCCTGATATTTTTGCTTTTGAAGGCACTGTACAGAAGGAAGGAACTGTCTACTCCCCCCGAGAAGGCAATAACTGCAGATCCTAATCCTTTGAGAATATTGTTTAGTTTTTCTGTTTTCTTTCCTGCCATCGCATTACTTGTTTGCGTCACTGATTTGATTTTCTTTCAGTCAGAATAGCCATAACCTGGTTGTAGACGTCTTTTACAGGAATACCTTTCTCAGCAGCCAGCAATTTACAGTCGTCATATTCTGGTTTCGCAGAAACCTCCTTTCCCCTGAAAAATGACCTTTTTATTTTAACCTGGCCAAGCGGAGTGCTGATTGTTTCAAATTCTCTTGAAAGAGTATCTTTCCTGAATGGGTATGTCCTGATACCCAGTGATGTGGATTCAGTAAAGATAATTTGTTTCATACTGTCGGCAACGTCGTTTTCACAGATAACATGCAGGACAGTACCAGGCCTTCCCTTTTTCATTATTATGTTTGAGAGGTATACATCAGCTGCTCCGGCCCTGAAAAGCTTTTCCGAGATGTAATCGAAGAACTCCGGGTTCATATCGTCAATATTACATTCCATCAGCAGGGCATCATGACCAGTTTCCGGTCCGCTCACAAGTTCTCCGAGTGAAACTCTCAGAAGGTTAGGCACATCAGGATGTTCCTTGTGACCAACACCATAACCTGTTTTGCTGGCTTTTACTGTTATCTCTTTGCTAAACATTGTTCCGAGTGCAGTTACAATAGCTGCACCGGTAGGTGTTGTGGCTTCAAAATCAACTCCTCCTTTTTTAAATGGAATATCCTTTAGTATCTCTGCTGTGGCAGGAGCCGGAACCGGCAACCTGCCATGATCGCATTTAACGAATCCTCCCCCTACTTCTAACGGAGTAAAATGCACTGCATCCGGACTGAACCAGTTGAAGCAGATAGCTGCCCCGACAATATCTATAATTGAATCAATTGCTCCGACTTCGTGAAAATGAACCCGCTCCAGAGAAATTCCATGCACTGCTGCTTCGGCCTCGGCAATCTTCATGAAGATCTTCATGCTGAGTTCCTTAACCCTTGTATCGAGAGCTGAATTATCAATAATCTTCCTGATATCTGAAAGATGCCTGTGGGCATGTTCGTGCTTTGTTTGCCTCACTGTTACCTTTGTTCCGTGAATTCCATGCCTCTGGTCTTTCTGAACAAGCAGGTCCCACCCCTTAAGGTTCAGCTTGTTAAGTTCATTTATCAGGAAATCCTTGTCAACTCCAAGGTCAATCATGGCACCTAGGTTCATATCGCCGCTTATTCCTGAAAAACACTCGTAACACAAAACTTTCATATAACCGATAGTATTTTACTAATATTTTTTCTAACAAAATACGTTAACATAAGTTCATATTCTGCTTAAACTGCAAGCAAATATACTATTAAGAATTCTTTGATATGGCAAATACTATGTCAATTATGATATTTGTCTTTCCTTACATAAAATTAACATTGTAAATTTGCTGCTCTTAAAAATAAATTATGAAACTATCACATATTGAGCATATAGGAATCGCAGTCAGCAATCTTGAAAATGCTATTAAACTCTATGAAACTGCCTTTGGACTTGAGTGCTATAAAATTGAAGAAGTAGCTGAACAAAAGGTAAGAACAGCTTTTTTTATGATTGGACAGACTAAGATTGAACTTCTTGAATCAACTGATCCTGAAGGACCTGTCGGAAAATATATTGAGAAAAGGGGAGAAGGTGTTCATCATATTGCCTTTGCCGTAGAGGATATAAACGGAAGCTTATCGGAGGCTGAAAAGTCGGGAATAAAGCTTCTGGACAGCAAACCCAGGAAAGGAGCAGACGGTCTTGATATAGCATTCCTTCATCCTAAATCGACTTCAGGTGTTCTTATAGAGCTTTGCGGAAAGGGCAGATAAGCTGCAGTCACTTTCCGGCGCCTTCATATCAGTTCTGAACTATTTGCTTCGCTTTGTCGGCATTTATTCTTAACTTTATGATATATACTGCTTCAGCTGATATGGAAAACATGATTGCAGTTACCGGAAATTCAGGCCCTAAAGTCAGGTCTGATTGTGAGATTATCCTCAGGATTAAGGACAAAGGAGGAATATCAATTGATCTGAATTCAAAGGTAAAAACCCTTTATGGTTCTTCAATAAAAAGCCAGTGCACCGAGGTTCTGAAGTTCTTTGGAATATGGTCAGCAGAACTTTCAGTTAATGACTCCGGAGCTCTTCCTTTCGTAATAAGTGCAAGGCTTGAGGCAGCTGTGAAAAAATTAACAGATGCACCGAAAGAATTTCTGCCTGCAATGTCAAAATCAAATCTTTCTGAATCTGTACGTGACCGGTTCAGGTTTACACGTCTCTACCTGCCTGGTAATACTCCCGGGCTCATGATAAATGCAGGTCTCCATTCAGCTGATGGTATAATACTTGACCTTGAAGATTCTGTAGCTCCTGAGAAAAAGGATGAAGCCCGTTATCTTGTAAGAAATGCCCTCCGGCAGATAAATTTTTATAAGGCCGAGAGGATGGTGAGAATAAATCAGGGGCAGAGGGGGCTCGAAGATCTTGATTTTGTGATCCCGCATCATGTGAATCTTATAGTGATCCCTAAATGTGATTCGCCTGATGATGTGAAAAAAGTTGATTCACGGATAAAGGAACTTGCCAGGAAGAATGGCATTAAAAAATATGTTTTCCTGATGCCTGTGCTTGAGAGCGCACTTGGAGTTGAAAATGCCTTTGAAATAGCCAAATCATCAGTGAATATTGCAGGAATGGCAATCGGACTTGAAGATTTTACATCTGACCTTGGTGTTCAGCGAACTGCTGAAGGAACAGAATCCTTTTTTGCCAGGTCACGTCTTGTTCTTGCATGCAAGGCTGCAGGTATACAGCCTATTGATTCAGTCTTTTCGGATGTCAATGATACAGAGGGACTAAGGAAAGCAGCGCTTGCTTCAAGGGCAATGGGATTTGAAGGAATGGGATGCATTCACCCGCGGCAGATTCAGGTAATCAGGGAGGGCTTTTCGCCCACTCAAAAGGAAATTGACAGAGCGCTTGAGATTGTTGAAGCCTACAGACTTGCAAGGGAAAGAGGATTGGGTGTTGTAGCTCTTGGTTCAAAAATGATTGATCCTCCGGTAGTTAACAGGGCAATCAAGTCAATTGAACTTGCAAAGGTACTGGGCCTCTTGCCGGAAAGCAATAAGCAGCATTAAAATAAATAAATTACTGGGTTATGGCTGTGAAATCTCTTATTAATGCTGCCGGACGGAGAATACCTCCTTCGGTAAATGGTCGGCAGGTAATTCCTTTTAAAGGAGTTGGAAAACACAGACCAGACGGAAGAAAATATTCACCGCCTATCCCATCCTGTATTGATTATCCCGATGATGGCAAAAAGGTGACAGACAGCCTTGGTGAGGCGCTTAAGAAGTGCGGCCTGTCAGACGGAATGACAATCTCAACTCATCATCACCTGAGAGACGGGGACCTGATAAGCAACAGGATCTTTGAACTTGCCTCGGAGATGGGGATCCGTGACCTTGTATGGTTTCCCTCTGCATCATTCCCCTGCAACGATACGCTTATCAGATATCTTGAAGACGGTACCATAAACAGGATAGAAGGAAGCATGAACGGCCCGCTCGGAAAATTCGTTTCGGAAGGCAGGATGAAAGGCACAGCAGTATTGAGATCGCATGGAGGAAGGGTTCAGGCTATACAGGATGGAGAAGTCAGGATTGACATTGCTGTTCTTGTTGCCCCTTCCGCTGATCCTTTTGGTAATGCAAAAGGTACAGGAGGGCCTTCATCCTGTGGTGTGATAGGTTATTCAAAGGCTGATTACATGTTTGCAACAAAGGTAATTGTTGTAACAGATAACCTTGTCGATTTTCCCTGCTATCCAATGGAAATTGAAGGAAATTATGTTGATTATGTTGTAGTTGTCGATAAAATAGGCGTGCCGGAAAAAATAGTTTCTGGGACAACTGAAATAACAAAAAGTCCTGACAGGCTGCTTATTGCTGAACTTACAGCCCGTTTTCTGGAAAAATCAGGGATACTGCATGATGGTGTTACAATACAGGCAGGAGCAGGAGGAACTTCACTTGCAATCGCCGTTTTTGTGAGTGAAATTCTCAGGAAAAACGCCTGGAAATCAAAATTCGGATTCGGTGGAAGCACACGTTACATGGTAAAGATGCTTGAAGATGGTCTAATGGGGCATATACTTGATGCACAGGTATTTGATCTTGATGCTGTAAGATCTGTCACAGATAATCCCAAGCATATACCTTACCCTGTCTTCAATGCCTATAACTTTCATTCCAAGGGCAACCTTACGAGTATGATTGATATTATGCTGCTTGGGGCTACTGAGGTTGATCTTAATTTCAATGGAAATGTTGTAACTCACTCTGACGGTTACCTTTTACACGGGATAGGCGGATGGCAGAACTGCCTGCATGCACGGAACGTAATTCTGCCTCTTCCTCTTTTCCGTGACAGAATTCCGGTTATAGTGGATGAAGTAACAACCCTTTGCGGACCAGGTGAATTAATCGATGTTATTGTCACAGAGCGGGGAATTGCAATTAATCCTTTACGGAAAGACCTGATAAAAAGTGTTAAGGGCAGTGGTCTTCCCCTCGTTACAATACGTGAACTTAAGGAGGAGGCTGAAAGTATCTGCGGGAAGCCTGACAAGCCTCAGTTCAGCGACAGGGTAGTGGCTGCCATTAAATGGGTTGATGGTACAGTTATTGATGTAGTTCGGCAACTGAAAATAAATTAAAACAGATAATAATATGTACAAGTGTGTGATTTGCGGATATATATACGATCCGGAAGAAGGTGATCCGGCAGGAGAAATTCAGCCCGGTACACAGTTCACTGAATTACCCCCTGATTATGTATGCCCGGTTTGCGGAGCATCAAAGGATGAGTTCGTAAATTATGATTAGTTATCTGAGAGCTAAGCTTTGATCTCTGACATACTGTGGATAACCTCAAGCAGGAGATCCCAGAACCGTTCTGCAGAGGCTATCTCAATCTTTTCTTCAGGAGTGTGTGCACCTCTTATAGTGGGACCGAATGAGATCATATCAATGTTTCTCACCTTTTCATGTATCAGACCACATTCAAGGCCGGCATGAATTGCCCTTACAAGAGGTTCATTCCCAAACAGCTTTCTGTATGCCTTCCTTGTTACAGCAAGTATTTCAGAATTAATGTCAGGTTGCCATCCGGGGTAACCTTCTGATTGTTTTATATTTGCACCGGCTTTTCTGAGACATGCGGCAACCATCTCACCGGCTTCATGCTTTTCCTTGTTAACAGAGCTCCTCTGTGTTGTAATTATCACTATCGTATTCCCATCTGAGGATTTTACAGTAGCCAGATTTGTTGAAGTCTGGACAAGATCATCCATTTCAGCTGACCATCTTATAACACCATGAGGACAGCACTCAAGCGCTTCAATCAGCAGGGACTGGCTTTTATCGTCAATGACAAATTCAGGCATGCCTGCAGGTTTTGCAGATATTCTTAAATCCGGATCAATATTTTTTAATTCATCAGCAATCAGTTCCTCATAATTGTTTACAAGCTGAAGAAGCTGTTCCAGGTTATCAGGTTCTATCGTTATAAGGGCAAAAGCTTCGCGGGCAATTGCATTTCTGAGATTACCGGCATTAATATGTGAGAGCCTTGCACCGGTATTAGCGCTTAATTCACGTAACAGCCCGTTCATTATCTTAACAGCATTGCCAAGACCTTTATGGATCTCATCACCTGAATGGCCTCCCCTGAGACCTGTAACCGATAATTCAACGGCAATGTCATCGGAAGATACAGGTACAGGATTGTACCTAAGAGTTCCGACAGTATCCATACCTCCTGCACATCCTATGTACAATATTCCTTCATCTTCCGAATCGAGATTTAGCAAAGTCCTGCCTTTAATGAACTCAGGCTGAAGATTTACGGCACCTGTCATTCCCGATTCCTCATCAACGGTAAACAGGCATTCTATCTCTCCGGCATGGATTTTTTCATCTGTAAGAACGGCCAGTTGTGCAGCTATTCCAACACCATCATCTGCGCCAAGTGTAGTCCCTGATGCAGAAACCCAGCCATTTCTGATAACCGGTGTAATCGGATCTGTTTTCCAGTTGTGAGGATGGTCAGCATTCTTTTCCCCGACCATGTCCATGTGACTCTGCAGAACAAGTGGTTTTACTTTCTCAAATCCAGGTGCTGCCTTTCGTGTAATCAGGATATTACCTGTACTATCCTCCTTTGATTCCAGATTATGTTTTGCGGCAAATTCAAGCAAATACTGTCTTATCCTTTCCTCATTCCTTGAAATCCTCGGTATCCTGCAAATCTCCTCAAAGTACATCCACAATGCCCAAGGCCTTAGATCCTTCAAAATCCCCATAAATATTTCCTTCCCCCCAATCAAAAATTAATCGACAAAAATAGTATAATATTTTGTTTAAATACAAGTATTTGATTATGCCAAAACTCATTCTGTTCAAGGGAAAATTTGTTTAAATTTACTGATATGCATTATAATAATGTATAAATCTTTATATGATGAAAAAGCATTCAATTGTTACGCTTCCCGGTGACGGTATCGGTAAAATTGTACTGAATGAGGCTCTGAGGGTACTCGATTCTGCAGGTTTCAGGGCTGATTACCACCATGGTGATATAGGATGGGAATTTTGGTGCAGCGAGGGGAATCCTCTCCCTGACCGGACAATTGAATTATTGAAGAAGTACAGAACTGCTCTCTTCGGAGCAATAACTTCAAAACCAAACGATGAGGCTAAGGCAGAACTTGATATCTCACTAAGGGATAAGGGTTTTGTTTATTCTAGTCCAATTGTCAGCCTCAGGCAAAAGTTCAACCTTGATATCTGTGTCAGACCATGCAGATCGTATAAGGGTAATCCTCTGAATTTCATAAGAAGGGGCAGGGGAAATACTATTGAAGAACCTCTTGTGGATGTGGTGATTTTCAGACAGAATACAGAATGCCTGTATTCGGGTGTGGAATGGACAGCGCCTCCCGAACAGGTTTATAAGGCATTTATGACTCATCCTAAATTTTATGAAAATTACGGGCAAGTTCCAATAGATGAACTTTCAATTTCAACAAGGATTTTCACAAGAAAAGCTACTGAAAGAATTATCCGGGCCGCTTTTGATTATGCCGAAAAAAACGGATATAAATCAGTGACTGTCTGCGAGAAACCCAATGTGATAAGGGAAACATCAGGGCTTATGTGGAAACTGGCTAAGGAGATTCAGAAAAAATCATACCCCGGGATACTTCTTTTTAATACAAATATTGACGCCCAGATGATGTGGCTGACAAAAAATCCTGAGCATTATGGCGTGATTGTTGCCGGCAATATGTTCGGGGATATAGCTTCAGATGCCTTTGCAGGACTCATCGGAGGACTGGGTTTTGCATGCAGCGCCCAGTACTCTGAAGACGGGGTTGCAGTATTTGAACCCACTCACGGTTCAGCTCCTAAATATTCAGGTTTTTCACCCTCAATTGTAAACCCGGTTGCCATGATTGAATCAGCCTGTATGATGCTCGATTACCTTGATGAAAAGGATCTGTCATCGAAGATAAGGAAAGCAATAGCAGCAGTTATTGAGGAGGGCAGGGTATGTACCTATGATATGATGAAAATGACTGGCAGACAGGATGTTGTTGAAAAAGGAGCGGCCTCAACAACAATGATGACAGATGCTATTATCGCGAAATTAAAAAACTCCTGATATGACTGAAAGGGTAAAAAAATTATGGCCGGAACTGGAATGGATTAAAAATGAAGGGTTAAGGGAAAAGACGGCTGCAGTATGGGAGCTTGCACTTTCAAAAAGTGTCCTTGATCCTGAAGATCTTCATAATATTCCGTTCACTCTTCTTTGCGGACCCGGAATTGAGGTGAGTTTTATTGCTCATAAAAGATGTGTTGTTCATATTGCAAGGGAATGCGGAGAAAAAGTGCTTCAGTTTCTCGGCTTAAATCTTCCTGTAGATATGGATGTGCTTATTTCCGGAGCAATTCTTGCAGATGTAGGAAAACTGCTTGAATATGAGCTTGATAGTGAAGGAAGAGCAGTCCAGGGGAAATATGGCCAGTACTTAAGGCACCCTTTTTCGGGAGTTTCACTTGCCGAAGCTTGCGGAGTTCCTCCTGAGGTATGTCATATTATTGCCTCACATGCCGGTGAAGGCGACCTTGTTAAAAGAACAACTGAAGCATATATCGTCCATCATGCTGATTTCATGATCTTCCTGCCGTTTAAAAACAGGCTTGTAGTCTGATCAGTGTTTCAGCCAGGGTTCGGGAATATTTGATTTCTGATGACCGGGAACCTCTATGAGCAGTTTAAGTCCAATGCCTCCCTGCCGTTGGAAATATTCCAGTTTTATCTTATGATTACCCTTTCCAAGCGGAAAGTATCCGCTTTCTTCCCTCATTCCGTGAATTCCATCATTTGACAGTATTTCTTTACCATTCAGAAAGAGCCTGCTGCCGTCGTCAGATATAAGCGATAGTCCATAGACATCATCGGCAGGAATGAAAAGATAGCCTTCAAATTCAACAGCAAAAAGCTCACCTCGTCTGGCTATTGTTTCAGAAATTTCTGTTGTAGTCCTGGTCACTGACGGCTTCATACTGTGAAAATCGGGAAGCTTGTCAAAGTCACCATAGTATATTGAGGCAATTAAGCCTGGTTTCAGGTCGTAAACTTCTGCTGCAGGAACCGGGTTTGTCTTATCAATCTGACAGGTGATAATCCTGCTCTCTGTATCCTTCCATTTTGTAAATGTTTTAATTATGGCCGGCTTGTCAATGATTATCGGCTCCTTGTATATTTCTGACGAAAGGGTTGGTATCGTACTGTCAGTTGTGAAATAAATTGTACCGCCGGGCTTGTAATTTGACAGGCTTATATTGAATTTGTCGGTAAAAATTCTTACCGGTGATTCAAGTGAAGGGGGAATGAAATTATGATTGGCTTTATAAACATTTTCAGCTCCCATTTTATTAATCTTCCTGTCGTATGTCAGCAGTCCGTTTGTTTCTGTCTCAACATCAGTTATCTGGGTATAAACAGCTGCGCTCAGCCCTGACTCATTTACCAAACGGTGTATCTGATTATAAAATGCTTCATACTTTTCAAGCAGCTGAATTGAATCATCCATGTTACGGTAGCCCCAGTTCTTCTGTTCCCAGGTATGTCCCTGTACTTTCAGTCCAAGTCCTCCGAATTCACCCAATACTGCTGCCCTGACATGTTCAGCCGGAGGTACTGCAGGTTCGGGGTAGTGATGGATATCGTTCACATCGCCTGTTCCTCTGTCGGTCCATCCTGAAGCGCTGTTTACAAGCCTGGTTGAGTCATAATTCCTGACCATATCAGTTATCCTGCCTGTTTCAAATTGCCCCCAGCCTTCATTAAACGGTACCCACATTATAATTGACGGATGGTTATACTTTGTGTCGATCATCCTCTTAAGCTCATATTCAAACTGGCTGGCAGATTCTTCTGATCTTTGTATATCCGGCTGATCTCCTGATATATACGCATCGCCACTGGGCATGTCCTGCCATACAAGAATACCCAGCTTATCACACCAGTTGTAGAATATCCTGTTCTCCACTTTTACATGCTTCCGGAGCATATTGAATCCCATCCTTTTTATTTCCTGAAGATCAGAAATCATTGCTTTTTCTGACGGAGGAGTATAAATACCGTCAGGCCAGAATCCCTGGTCGAGTGGTCCATTCTGGAAAACAAACCTGTTATTGAGGAGTATTTTTGTAAATCCATCCGGAGTTTTTCCAAGAGACACCTTTCTCAGTCCTGCAAGAGTCGACAGCTTATCAGTTACTTTGTTATCTTCAATCAGTTCAAGAACCAGGTCGTACAATACCGGATTTTCCGGAGTCCAGAGCCTGAAATCGGGTATGTTGATTTTTACTGTCTCGCTTACACTGCCGGATGTTACAGCAATCTGTTTACCATCCTTAAAGGCAGTGATTCTTAGTTCATCACCGCTATTTCCTTCAGTGTCAGCACTAAGGAGAAATGCCCCTGTTTCTATATCAGACAGGTACCTGAAAGACCTTATATGTGATTTGTTAACCGGTTCGAGCCAGACTGTCTGCCATATACCTGTTGACGGAGTGTACCAGATACCGTTTGGTTGAGAGACCTGTTTTCCGCGTGGCTGAAATCCCTTATCTGTCGGGTCCCATACTCTTACAAGGACTTCATGGTTTTTCCTTTTTCCCAGGGAGCCTGTAATGTTAATTGTAAACGGATCATATCCGCCCCTGTGTTTACCTGCTTCCTTTCCGTCAATCCAGACTGTTGTTTCCCAGTCGGAAGCTTCAAAGTTCAGCAGTATTTCCCTTTTCTTCCATGTTCGCGGTATCCTGAAATTCCGTTTATACCACAGGTACTGTTTTTCATTTACCCTTTTTTTAACACCTGAAAGTGCTGATTCCACAGGATACGGAACAAGTATTTTGCCTTCCCAGTGAGCTGGTTCTGCATCGGAATCTGAAATAGCATAATCCCATAAACCATTGAGATTCATCCATTCTTCTCTTGCGGCATCGGGTCTTGGATACTCTGGCCATGGACGGGCAGGATCAATTTCATCCGCCCATTGTGTAAGAATTTGATTATCAGTTAATTTCCAGTCGCTGCTGTTGTTGTTTTTTCCTGTGGAACAGGCTTGAAATAAAACAATTACAACAACATTGAGTAAAGCAATATTTTTTCTCATTTCTGATAAGTGGAGTAAATAAGGATAAAGGCTTATCCCAGTTTCATCTTTTCAACCTCTTCAATATTCCTTTCATTTGTAACAACTTTGGCATCAGGAGTATAAAGATATTCAATAAGTTCCTGATACCTGTCCATGATCTTTCCTCTTACAATTTTCATTGTTGAGTTCATCAATCCGTTGTCTTCGGTGAAACTTTCTTCGAGTATTCCTATTGCTACAGGCAGCCATCTCTGAGGGAACATTGTTCCGAATTTGCCGTTGGTCCTGTATTCGTTAACTTCATTTTCAATGAGGGTTATAACAGCTCTTTTTCCTTCATCGGAATCAGCTGTCAGACCTTTTTCCTCAAGGTATAGTTTGAGGTTATGCTGGTTTGGCACAATAAGAGTCACAGTGTATGGTTTCTGGTTATTATACAGCATGCACTGGTCAATATACTTTGATTGTTCCGAAATAGCTTCTTCAATACCTTCAGGACTGAATTTTTCACCGTCATCAGCGATAAGCAGACTTTTAAATCGTCCCATTACATAAAGAAATCCGTCTTCAGTCATGTAACCCATATCACCTGTATAGAGCCATCCGTCCTTTATTGTCTCGCTTGTTGCTTTATCATTTTTCCAGTAGCCATGCATCACATTACCTCCTCTTATGACAATCTCTCCTTTTTGTCCTGCAGGAAGCTCTTTTCCGTCATCGTCGCAAATCCGGAGGTCCATATTGTTTACTAGCACACCAGAAGATCCAAGTCTGTGTCTTCCCATTGAGTTTGAGGAAATTACAGGAGAAGCTTCACTCAGACCATAGCCCTGCAGCATAGGTACACCTATGGCATAGAAGAACCTCTGAAGTTCTATGTCGAGAAGAGCGCCTCCTCCAATGAAATAATCAAGTTCTCCGCCAAATACTTCACGTATTTTTGAAAACAGAATTTTATCATAAAGTGTAAGCAGAGGTTTGTACAATTTTGATAAACCTTGTCCCTTGTTCCATCCTTCCTTATTATATGCATAAGCTACTTTAAGAGCATTGTTGAACAGGAATTCTGTCAGTTTGCCTTTTTCCTTGATCCCTTTTTCAATGTTTTTCCTGAAGTTTTTGGCGATAGCAGGGACGCTCATTAACAAGTTGGGTTTTATTTCCCTCAGACATGATGGAAGGTTTCTGAGTGTTTCCATCGGAGTCTTGCCGGTTTTTACTGAAGCAATGCTTGCTCCTTTGCCCATAAAGGCATAAATGCCGCATGTATGTCCGAAACTATGATCCCAGGGAAGTATAAGAAGGGTTTTATAGAACGACGGCAGCTCAATCAGGCTGTATGACTGGTAAACGTTCGATACATAATTACCATGAGTAAGTATAATGCCTTTTGGGTCTGCAGTTGTTCCTGATGTATAGCAGATATTTGCAAAATCAGAGGGAAGAATACCCTTGTATGATTTTTCAAAAGTCTCTGCATTGCCTTGAATGTCAAGCCATTCGCGACCAATTTTTCTAACCTCATTGAAATGGATCTCATTAGGAGCATATTCTTCCTGCGTGTCGAGATGTATTATTTTTTCAATAGAAGGGCATTCATCTATCACTTGCTTCAGCTTCACTGCCTGAATAGAGGAAACAAGTATCATTCGTGATTCAGAATGCCTGATCCTGAATTTTATTTCATCTGGATTTAGTTTAACCGAGAGCGGAACATTCATGGCACCGGTGTACAGAATACCAAGTTCACCAATCACCCAGTTGTTTCTGCCTTCCGAAATCAGGCTGATCCGGTCACCTTTCTTAATGCCCAGTCTTATAAGTCCGGCTGCAAATTCATATACCTGCTTCCTTGTTTCAGAGTAGGTGGTTCCTTCATATTTATCATTTGGTTTTTCCCACAGATAAACATTATTGGAAAATTTTTCTACATTTTCTTCGAAGAATTGAATCAGTGATTTCATTTACCAGAATTTATAGTTTATATAATCATTTGCACTGCCGAATATACAAAATTCGTGAATTATCCGGGCAAGCCAAATATTAATATCACTTGTTTTCGTCGTCAATTATTTGTATCTTTGATAATTATGGTCATGCAAACATTTAAAAAAGAACTATTGTATTCATTTTAACTGATTTACTATGAGACATTTATCTGCTGCAGCTTTTATTCTTTTAATGATACTTGTTCTTTCACCATCCTGCAAAAACAGGGGTGGATTGTTTGGCAGGAAGAAAGCTGATACAACCGGAGTTTGGCTTGCCCGCCAGGACAGCATCAGGATTGCCGATTCAATCAGGAAGGCACAGGAGGCTCTCCTTGCCGTTGAAAATGCACGACTTGATTCTATAAGGCTTGCAGATGAAGCAAGGCTTGCATATAAATTTCATATTGTTGTCGGCAGTTTTTATACACCTGAATATGCAAAGAATCTGGCGGAAGAATATAAATCAAAAGGTTATACAGTTCAGATTCTTCAGATGAGAGGCAGCCGCTTTCAGCTTGTTTCTGCTGAAGCTTTTGACAAATTCAGGCCTGCTATAAACAAACTGAAGGATTACCAGGAAAATATAATGCCGGATGCCTGGCTTTATATTGATAAATAATATTTCAGTAATCAGATCTTTCTGAAAATTGTTTCTTCCCTGTCGGGGCCTACTGAGACAAGGGTTATCGGGACTTTGCAGAAATCTTCAATTATCCTGATGAAGTTTTTTAATTCATCAGGAAGATTGTCATAATTCCTTATGCCTGAGATATCCTGTTTCCAGCCTGGTATTTCTGAGTAGACAGGATCAATTTTTACATCATTTGTATAGGGAAGTTCATCAATTACCTTGCCATCTACCTTATATGAGGTACAGATCCTTATCTTCTCAAATCCTGAAAGAACATCAGCCTTTGTCATGAAGAGCCGGGTGGTTCCGTTTATCATTATTGAATATTTCAGTGCAGGCAGGTCGAGCCAGCCGCACCTTCGTGGCCTGCCGGTTGTTGCTCCGAATTCATGACCTGTGTTCCTAAGCATTTCTCCTGTTTCTCCCTCAAGTTCAGTAGGGAAGGGGCCGCTGCCAACTCTTGTGCAGTAAGCCTTGAAAATCCCGAATACCTCGCCGATGTTTTTTGGTGATACTCCAAGTCCTGTGCAGGCACCGGCACTGATGGTATTTGATGAAGTAACAAAGGGATATGAACCAAAGTCAATATCAAGCATTGTTCCCTGGGCTCCTTCAGCAAGAATGTTTTTTCCCTCCGAACCGAGCTTGTTTATGAGGTATTCAGTATTGATTATTCTGAACTGCTTCATCAGCTCAATCCCTTCAAACCAGCCTGTTTCAAATTCTTCAAGGCTGAATTCAAAATTATATCCTTTAAGAATATCAAGATGCTGGTCAACCCGCATTTTATAAAGCTCCCTGAAATCCTTTCTGAGTATGTCTCCAACGCGGAGGCCCGACCTGCCTGCTTTATCAGTATAGGTAGGACCAATTCCCTTCAGTGTTGAACCTATCTTTGATCCTCCTTTTTTCTTTTCATAGGCAGCATCAAGCACCCGGTGTGTAGGCAG
>CAZEYY010000093.1:10549-15169 GCA_964516485.1 uncultured Rikenellaceae bacterium | reverse complement strand
TCTTACACTCTTATCGGGGGAATGAATGTTTCAGGTAACCTGAGCAGTAAATTCAGGGATAAATACTCCCTGAATACGGGAACAACAACCGGATTTTTAGTGAATTATTCTCTTTCCCGAAATACTTCCATCCTGACAGGAGTTCTTTTTGAAAGCAAAGGATATTCAATGTCTGATTCAAGTACTTCATTTTTCAGGTATGTGCAGACAGGTGATCTTAAATATAATGTTGATACTAAAACAGATATAGATTACTTTACCTTTCCTGTTCTGCTTGATTTCAGATTAGGCAGCAGGAAAATGATTTTCATGCAAGCCGGACCGTATGTTAGTTACAGGATGAATGCGCATTGCTCCGGAGAAGCATTTCATATTGCACGTTCACAGAATGATTACCGGGTCATCAAAAAAACTGTAAGTGATGATATTGAAGGACGGATAAAAAAAATGGATTGCGGATTCCATCTTGGAGGTGGTGTTTCAGTTCTTTTGAAGAATATAACTTCAGCTGATCTGAATATATCGTGGCGGTCAGGAATCATGGACGTTGTGCATAGTTCGGCTTTCTATAATAATTATGACAGGAAGAATTCAGGAACTGTTATAAAAAACGGCACGCTTTCTTTTAGTATAGGAATTAAAATTCCACATAAAGTGTAAGCAAGGTATCTATGTTGTACAGGATTTTTAAAATATTTATTCCCGCTGTTTTTCTATTCTCCTGTGAAAGGTATCCTGATCCTGCCACAGGGTATGTTGAACTTTACAGTTTTTATTTCAATAATGCTCAGGGAACAAAACATTTTGCAGGAGAGGATGTTGGAGACAGCATAGTCTTTATTTCGGTCAATGGCCAGAATCAGAATTCCGGGAGGCTTAATGTAAAATTTGAAGTAGTATCAGGTGACGGAACTATTGACAAAACAAATGTCCTGTCAGACAAAAACGGTCAGGCCTCTTTGCACTGGAAGCTGGGGGACGGAGCTTTTAAGCAGACACTAAGAGCTTCTGTATATAATAGTTACGGAACCTATCTTACAGCTAGCGATCTTATTGCATACGGATTCAGAAAAGGCGAATGGGATGCTTATACCGGAGATCCTGATGGGAATATTATGGATCTTTTCGCGAATTCCTCTGCCGGACTGACACTTATGGTAGCTAATTCCAGACTGTACCGGCAGACAGACAGGTACTATGAATGGTTGGAATTTAACAACAGTATGTTGCAGAGCGCCAGGACCTTGCATGCTGATTCAAATGGAGTTATCTATGTCAGTACCTGGGAAGGTGATATTATTAAAAGTTCTGATAATGGTTTAAGCTGGTCAAAATGTACAAAACCATATCCTGACAGGCCTTATTACATTTTTAATTGTGTTTCAAATGATGGTTATCTCTGGGCTCATTATTTTGGATATCCGGTAAAAATATCGAAAGATGGTGGAATATCCTGGTACGAGGCTGGTTCAGAGGTTAGAGAATCTGGTATCCAGGATGTTTTCAGACTTAAAAACGGGGCGCTGCTGTTTCACGGTTCCAATGCCTCAAGCCTTTTTATATCACGCGATGACGGATTAAGCTGGGAAAAAATCCCGGTACCGGGATATTCATTAAAACTATTTGTCGGCGAGAACGATGAAATATTGATTTGTACCCAGGAAAATGGTATGACAATATACCGTGCTGAAAAACCGGGAGATGAGTTTGTAAAGGTGCATAATGTCAGTCCAGAGTGGACAACAGGTATGAACAATACATTTACAAAACAGAATGGCATTTATTATGTTCTGATCCCGGGTTACGGCATACTGAAGACATCTGATCTTATCCACTATGAAGATTTCTGGAAGAATTCAAAACTCAGGGATCTGTTTATAGATCACAACGGAGTATTTATTGCAAAGGATACCGACTTTAAAACTGTTTATTACAGAGCTGACTGATCCCTCACATTATGCTCACAGGTTGTATTTTTGTGCATTGAAAATCAGGACTGTATAAATAATTGACAGATTTTTTTGTATTGTCTGCATCAAAAGAGGTTCCTGAACGTCCTTATGATGCAACCAATACTTTTTATCATGATTAGGAACTTCTTCCTGATTGCACTCCGCAATATCACAAAAAGGCCTGGCTTTACACTAATAAATATAACAGGGCTGGCAGTAGGTCTTGCCTCCTCTATGCTGCTTCTGATGTGGGTCATGGACGAACTTGGCTATGAGCGCTTCAATACCAGGGCTGACAGGATTTACAGGATTGAAGAAGACCAGTTCTATTCCGGTCAGAAATACCATGTTTCAGTTACTCCTTTCCCTTCAGGACCAGAATGGAAGGAGAAAATTCCGGAGATAGAGGAGCAGGTCAGGATCTTTCCATGGATGCCAAGGATGCTGTTCCGGAATGGTGAAAAAGTTTTTTATGAAACTTCTGTTATAGCAGCAGATTCAACCCTTCTTAAAATATTCTCATTTGATCTCCTTGAGGGTGATCCCGGCTCTTTGCTCAATGATCCTCATTCAATTCTGCTTACTCAGAAACTTGCTGCCAAATATTTCGGGAAAGAGAGTCCTGTCGGGAAACCAATTCTTATTGAGAATAAGTATCAGTTTATTGTAACGGGCGTATTAAGGGATCTTCCGGGTAACACTATGTTCACTTTCAATGCTGTTATGCCCTTTTCCTTTTTAAAAGAAACAGGGATGTATGATGATCACTGGGGGAGCAATTCAATATATACCTTTATGCTTATGTCAGAGGGATTTAATAAAGCTGATGTGAATAAAAAGCTTACTGAAATTGTTCTTGAACATGAGCCTGAAACTCAGACAAAATACAGCGTATTTCCACTTGTTGACATTCATCTGCACGGTCAGTTTGGTTACACAGAAACAAAAGGACCCGTAATTATTGTAATAATTTTCTCACTTATTGCAATATTCCTTTTGCTTATTGCCTGCATAAACTTCATTAATCTGGCAACGGCACGGGCAGCTTCACGCGGCAAGGAGATAGGGATAAAAAAAGTTGCTGGTTCAGATAAACGATCGCTTGTTTATCAGTTCATGATGGAATCTATGCTTCAGGTAGGAGCTGCAATGGTAATAGCTTATATACTTATAGGACTGTCACTTGGACTCTTTAATAATATCTCAGGCAAGCACTTTGCATTTACTGACCTCCTGACAACAAGGTTTTTACTGGCTTTTCTTTCAGCTGGTCTTGTAGCAGGTTTTGTATCAGGTGTCTATCCTTCATTTTACATGTCAGCGATAAATCCGGTAAGGGTTCTGAAAGGCGAGACCCTCTCAGGAAGGGGAAACGGAAGACTGAGGCAGGTTCTTGTAGTTGTTCAGTTTACTCTCTCAATTCTGATAGCGCTTTCTGCTGTGTTCATGTACAGGCAGCTTACCTTCCTCCAGGAAAAAGACCTTGGATTTGACAAGAATAACCTGATTACAATACAGATGGGAGGTGGCATTAAGTCAAAATATTATTCACTGAAAAAAGAACTTGAAAAAGATGTTCTGATACAGGGAGTTACGGCTTCATTATGGAATCCTGTCATGATAGGCAGTAACTCAGGTGGCGCCAGCTGGCCAGGGAAAGATCCTGATAAACACGTTCTTATCGGGACAAACGGAGTTGATTATGATTATATCTCTACTCTGAAGATGGAGCTTGTTTCGGGTAGGGATTTTTCAAGAGAATTTCCTTCGGATTTTGCACGGGATACCACAGGTAACTTCCTTATAAATGAGGAAGTTGTAAAAATTATGAATGTTGGTGATCCCATAGGTAAGAACTTCAGTTTTATGGGAATAAGCGGGACAATAATAGGTGTTATGAAAAACTTTCACTTCAAGGGAGCAGATCAGCCTATAGAGCCGGTGGCCTTTCTCCTTGCCGATACAAGTTACCTTCGTCAGATACTCGTCAGACTCACTCCGGGCAATGTAACGGGTTCTCTAAAGGTGGTGGAAAAAGTGTGGAGAGAGGTCCTTCCAGATTATCCCCTTGAGTATACGTTTATAGATCAGGATTACAATAATCATTTCAGGACAGCAAACAGGATAACCCATCTGCTGAAGTATTTTACAATTCTTGCTGTTTTCATTGCCTGTATAGGTCTCTTTGGCCTGGCATCCTATTCAGCTGAACGAAGAACAAATGAAGTTGGAATAAGAAAGGTGATGGGGGCCTCTACCTTTTCTGTGATATATACTATGTCAAAAGAGTTTATTCCACTAGTCATCATTTCAATAGTAATTGCATTTCCGGCAGGATGGTTTATCCTGAAGAAACTTTTAAGCCAGTTTGCGTACAGGATTGATCTTGAAATATGGGTTTTTGCCACGATTGCCCTTGCCTCGCTCGGAATTGCATTCCTTACAGTCATCTGGCAGGCATACAGGGCAGCAGGCGTTAATCCTGCCCAGGCTCTCAAACTTGAATAAAAAAAATGCAACTATCAGGAATCTTATCCGTCTTTATAAATGAAAAGTGTAAAATAATTTAACAAGCTACCATCGTAATAACCTTAAATACAACCCCTGACATGTTAAACAATCTGTTTAAGCACAGCATAAGATCTTTGAAAAGACAGCGTGCATACAT
>CAZEYY010000093.1:4321-10449 GCA_964516485.1 uncultured Rikenellaceae bacterium | reverse complement strand
GATGAAGATCCAATTGATAAGTACATAAAGGTTGGAAGTGATACTACACGATTCGCTGTCAGCGGAGTTTTCGGGGATATACCTTCGAATACTCATTTTGAAGCTAATATTATCGGATCATTCATGACAAATCCAAGGTCAACGAATCCGGTATGGCTGAGCAACAGTTTCAGTACTTATTTATTACTGAAGCCCAATACACGCTGGGAGGATGTAGATGCAAAGATACCTGCAATGCTGGAAAAGTATGTAGGGCCTGAGGTTCAGAGGTTTATGGGAATATCTCTTGAGGATTTTCTTGCCCAGGGCAACAGGTACAGGTACTTTCTTCAGCCGCTTACAAAAGTTCATCTCGATCCTTCAATACAACAGCAGTTCAAGGCAGCAAGCGATCCGAAATACCTGTGGATTTTCGGCAGTGTGGCTTTGCTGATTGTGCTGATAGCTGCAATTAACTTTATGAATCTCTCAACAGCTCAGTCAGCTAGGAGAGCAAAGGAAGTCGGCATTAAGAAGATTGGCGGTTCAACAAAGGGTATGCTTATTGTGCAGTTCCTTTCCGAATCATTCATCCTTTCTTTTATCTCCCTTATTGTTGCTGTGATTATTGTGAAAATAGCTTTACCGTATTTCAGTAACCTGCTGGGAATTACACTTGAGTTTAGTCTTCTGAAAAGCATGTATACTATCCCGGCTCTGCTGCTTTTTGCAGTATTTGTTGGTTTTCTGGCAGGCAGTTACCCGGCATTCTTCCTGTCTTCCTTCAGCCCTTATGAGGTGCTCAAGGGTGAAGTGAAGAACAGCATGCAGAGCGGAAGGTTGCGTAAGGTGCTTGTTGTGTTCCAGTTTGCAATATCAATTTTGCTGATTATAGGCACAATAATTATGTACAGGCAGATCAGCTTCATGGTGAACAAGGATGTCGGATTCAATAAGGAGAATCTTATTGTGATCAACAGGGCGGGAGCACTGGGCAATAAGGTTAAGTCATTCAAGGAATCAGTAAAGAAAATACCGGGAGTGGTCAATATTGCAAGTTCAACAGCTGTTCCGGGTAGAAATAATAACAATAACGGATATGGAATTGAAGGCAGAAAGGATGAGAGTTTTCTTCTTCAGACCAACTGGGTTGATTATGATTATATAGATACCTATGGGATGACAATGTCTGATGGAAGGAATTTCCTTGAGTCTTACACAACTGATCAGGATGCATGTCTTGTGAATGAAACAACGGTTAAAGATTTTAATATAAGTGCAATAGATCAGATCAGGTTCCTTCAGCCCAGAGACTCGGGCAGATTCGATTACAGGCAGATTATAGGAGTTGTGAAGAATTTCAACTTTGAATCGCTGCGTAATCCTATCGGTCCTTATATGATGCAATTCAAGAAGGATAATATTCTCTGGGGCTATCTCAGTGTGAAACTCGATGGCCGTAACATGTCAGGAACAATAAGTGAAATTGAAAAGGTCTGGAAAGAGTATCTGACAGATGATCCTTTGCAGTATTATTTTCTTGATCAGGATTTTGAACAGATGTATTCCCAGGAAAAACAGAATGCACAGATGGCAGTTATCTTTTCATTCCTCGCGATCTTTATTGCAGGTCTGGGACTTTTCGGACTCACATCATTCACGGTAGAGCAGCGGACAAAGGAAATCGGAGTACGGAAGGCGATGGGATCATCTGTCGCCGGAATATATTACGAGATATCAAAGGAAATTATGGTTCTTGTAACAATTTCAGCGATAATATCCTGGCCTGTAATATATTATGTTGCAGGTAAATGGCTTGAGAATTTTTATTACAGGATAGATGTCGGCTTTGTAAGTTTTATTGCCGGGCTTGGCATTGCCCTTACTATAGCGCTTATAACAATAAGTTACAAGGTGTTGCAGGCTGCCAGGATTAATCCGGCACAGTCATTAAAATATGAATAAGCTGATGTGAAAACATTTTGTATTTGACAATTTTAATTTTCCTGATACACATAATATGTTATCGAATCTTTTCAGGTACACTTTGCGGTCTTTTAAAAGACAGAGAGCCTATGTTATAATTAACATACTCGGACTTTCAACCGGTATTGCATGCAGCCTGCTGATAGCTCTTTTTGTAATTAATGAAGCAAGCTATGATACCTTTAATGTTAAGAAGGACCGGATATACCGTGCAATACTGAACGGGAAAATTGGTGGGCAGGAGGTTACAACTACTTCCTCCCCTGCAATAATGGGTTCAACTTTGCTGAAGGAGTTTCCTGAAATAGAGGATTTTCTGCGAATGTCGGGCAGGGGGCCGACTGTAATTGAATATAATAATCAGACATTTACTGAAGATCACCTGGTTGAAGCGGACTCATCATTCTTCAATTTCTTTTCAATACCTGTTCTTAAGGGAGACATTGAAAATCTGCTTAATAGCCCGAGAAAGGCTGTACTTTCAGAATCAACAGCCCATAAAATTTTCGGTGAGGAAAATCCGGTCGATAAAACAATAAAAATTGGTACAGATTCAATAAGATACACTGTTTCCGGAGTGATGGGGGATATCCCCGGCAATTCACATTTTGCTGCGAATATTCTTACCTCATTCATGACAAACCCGAGATCAGCAAGTCAGGTCTGGATGAACAACAGCTTCAGCACATACTTATTGCTGAAACCAAATACCAGCAATAAAACTGTTGATGAAAAATTTCCTTCACTATTGAAGAAATACGTTGGACCGGAGCTTCAGCAATATATGGGTATTTCAATGGAAGATCTTGAAAAACAAGGTAATAAGTATAAATTCTATCTTCAGAGCCTCAGAGATTTTCACCTTGATCCTTCAGTTCAGCAGGAGTTCAAGCCTGCCAGCGATCCGAAATTCCTTATAATATTCGGAAGTATTGCAGTCCTTATAATTCTTATCGCTGCAATTAACTTTATGAACCTTTCAACAGCTCAGGCAGCAAAAAGAGCAAAGGAGGTAGGTATAAAAAAAATCGGAGGCTCATCGAGGGGAATGCTCATTGCTCAGTTCCTGACTGAAGCCTGTTTCCTGTCGCTTATCGCTCTGGTTCTGGCAATAGTTCTGATAAAAGCAGCACTTCCGCTTGTCAGTGATTTCCTTAAAACAGAATTGACACTGAACCTGTTTGATAATTTTTATACTATTCCGGCCTTGCTGCTCTTCTCATTGATCGTCGGATTTATTGCTGGCAGCTACCCGGCTTTTTACCTGTCCTCTTTCAGCCCGTATGAAGTATTAAAGGGTGAAGTAAGTAATAATATGAAAAACGGAATGCTGAGGAAAGTACTTGTTGTTTTCCAGTTCGCAGTATCAATACTTCTTATAATAGGAACAATTATAATGTACAGGCAGATTAGCTATATGCTTAATAAGGACCTTGGATTCAGCAAGGAGCAGTTGCTTGTGATAAACAGGGCAGGGGCTCTGGGTACAAAAATGAAAACCTTCAAAACAACTGTAAAAGAGATACCAGGTGTTATAAACATAACAAGTTCCACTGCAATTCCTGGTCGTACAAATAATACAAACGGATACAGGATAGAAGGAAGAAAGGATGAGCCGGTGATAATGGCAACTGCCTGGGTGGATTACAATTACCTTGATACCTATGGCATGAAGCTCGCCTCAGGCAGATTCTTTGATGAATCGTATACAAGCGACAAAGATGCCTGTCTTGTTAATGAAGCTGCAATAAAAAACTTTGGAATTACCGACTGGCAGGGAACAAGATTCTTTCAGCCTGACGATTCGGGGAAGATGGAATACCTTCCTATACTGGGTGTCGTAAATAACTTCAATTTTGAGTCCTTGCGTAATCCCATAGAACCTTATATCCTTAAGTTCCAGAATGACGGGATGCTTTGGGGATATGTCACAGTGAAGATATCATCTCAGAACTATACGAATACAATCAGCCAGATCGAGAAAGTATGGAAGGAATTTATGTCAAATGATCCCCTGCAGTATTATTTCCTTGATGAGGATTTTGAGCAGATGTATTCGCAGGAAAAGCAGAATGCGCAGATGGCAGTAATCTTTTCGGTTCTTGCTATATTTATTGCAGGACTGGGCCTGTTTGGTCTTACATCATTCACTGTAGAGCAGCGGACCAAGGAAATAGGAGTGAGAAAAGCAATGGGATCTTCAGTTGCCGGCATATATTTTGAGATATCCAGGGAAATCATGATACTTGTAACTATCTCAGCTTTAATATCCTGGCCTCTAATTCATTACATCGCAGGAAACTGGCTCGGGAATTTTTATTACAGGATAAACCTTGGAATATTCAGCTTTGTAGCAGGCCTGGGTATAGCGCTCTCAATTGCACTCCTGACAATCAGTTATAAGGTTTTACAGGCAGCGCAGGTAAATCCGGCACAGTCGCTCAAATATGAATAGGACTCAGCTGTTCTGTCTGGGATCACTCAGTGCACTCGTGATAACAAGAAGGGTGTCCTTTTGAGACACCCTTTGAGCTTATTTACGGATTATATGTTGATATAAGATGTCTTAATACATCTTATTTATGAGCTGACCTATTTCGTCTCTTTTCTGCAGGGGGAACATAAGACTCCTTCCGTCGCGGGTTACTACATTGAGCCCTTTTGTCGCAAAGAAACCGTTACCGTAAAAAATCACTTCCATAATGTTTTCAAACAATATCTCCAGGTTGGAATTCTCCATTTCCTCCTTCAGAGCCTTGAAGTAAATTCTCTGGTTTGTGACTATAAACTTGCCCTCAATCTTTACATTGTCAACAACCTGGTTTGTATCTCCTGCTTTCAGAACTACCTCGTTTGCGTTTAATTTAACTGTCATGGCTGCCCTTATTAAATTGTTTTCTGATCTTTTCTTCACTCTAAAGACGATCAGAAGCAAAATATGTTGCATCATTTCTCAGAATTTCCTGAGAAAAAATAAAATAAAGAAATGTCTATTTTTTTGACACATTCACAAATTTCATCCGTCTTTATCAAAATGCCCTTATTATGAAAGGAACAATATTGATTGCAAATGGAGACAGGGAGCTTTTAAAATCGCTGGAATCAATTGTAAAACAAGAGTTTGATAAAGTGATATCATTAACAAATCCTAACAGGATTCCTGAAGCTATAGCAAAGTACAGTACAGATATTGCACTTATCGACATGAATTTCCGTTCTGATGTTCATAATGGCAATGAAGGACTCTACTGGATGAGGGAGATCTTCAGGCAGGATAAGAATATCAGTGTTGTCATACTGACTGATTCTTCGGATATGGAACTTGCAGTAAAAGCAATAAAGGAGGGTGCGGTAGATTATATAATGAAGCCATGTAACGACACCAAGCTTCTTGCAACCCTTAATATTGCAATGCAGCTTCGTAATTCAAGGCTTGAAGCTTCAAACCTCCGGCAGGATAATATACAACTGAAGAAGGAGATCAATAAGGGAGGAGAAAGGATAGTCCTTGGTGCCTCTCCGACAATGATCAACGTAATGAACATCGTTAGAAAAGTCGCGGCAACAGATGCAAACGTACTTATTACGGGTGAAAACGGAACGGGGAAGGAGCTTGTAGCCAGGGAGATCCACAACCTGTCCCTGCGGTCAGGAGAACTGATGGTGAGCGTTGATATGGGGTCTGTGACCGAAACATTGTTTGAGAGTGAACTATTCGGACATGTAAAGGGCGCTTTTACCGATGCAGCAGATGACAGGAAAGGCAAGTTTGAATCAGCTGACAAGGGAACCCTCTTCCTTGATGAGATAGGAAACCTGTCACTGCAGTCGCAGGCAAAGCTGCTGAGAGTGCTGCAGGACAGACAGGTTGTGAAAGTAGGTTCAAATAAACCTGTCCCGGTGAACATCCGTCTGATTTGTGCAACAAACAGGGATCTGTCGCGGATGGTCAGGGATGGAGAATTCAGAGAAGATCTTCTCTACCGGATCAATACAATTCTTATTGAGGTGCCTCCCCTCCGTGACCGGGTTGATGACATACCTATACTGGCAAATCATTTCCTCAGGATCAATTCATTGCGTTATGAAAAAGAAGGTATGAAACTTTCCACACATGCACTTGAAAAGCTTTCAAATCACGACTGGCCCGGGAATGTGAGGGA
>CAZEYY010000093.1:0-4221 GCA_964516485.1 uncultured Rikenellaceae bacterium | reverse complement strand
TGTTTTCTCAGTGCTCTCTGTGTTTCTCAGTGAATCTCTGTGTGACTAAAAGTTATTCTTCACTTTACAACCTGGCCGTCGAATAGATTGATAATCCTGTGAGCATATCCGGCATCCCTGTCGGAGTGGGTTACCATTACAATTGTTGTACCTTCCTTATTGAGTTCTGAAAGGAGGTTAATTACTTCAATACCATTCTTGGAATCGAGGTTACCTGTGGGCTCATCAGCCAGGATAAGCTTCGGATTTGCAACAACAGCTCTTGCAATTGCAACCCTCTGCTGCTGTCCACCGGAAAGCTGCTGTGGGAAATGTTTTGCCCTGTGGCTTATTTTCATCCTCTCAAGAACCGATTCCACCTGCTTCTTCCTGTCTGAAGATTTCATTTTCAGGTAGATAAGTGGCAGCTCAACATTCTCATAAACGTTGAGTTCGTCAATCAGATTGAAGCTCTGGAATACAAAACCGATATTTCCTTTACGGAACATAGTCCTGTCTCTTTCCTTCAGGTTTGCAACTTCCGTACCGTTGAACAGATAGCTGCCTGATGAAGGATTGTCGAGCAGTCCGAGTATGTTGAGCAGAGTCGATTTGCCGCATCCTGACGGCCCCATAACTGCAACATATTCGCCTTCTTTTACTTCAATGTTTACTTTGTTGAGAGCTGTGGTCTCAACCTCTTCAGTTCTGAAGATCTTTGTTAATTCATTTGTCCTGATCATTGCCTTAGTTATAAAATTGTAAATACTATATTTTCATGTTATTTAAAAACCAGTTTTTCATTTTTCCCGAAGGTCTCATAGCCCGAAACTATAACCTTTTCACCGGGTTTGAGTCCTTCAAGAACTTCATAGTACCTTGGATTTTTCCTTCCGATTGATATGCTTCTTCGTGTGGCATACGATTCTGATTCATCAAGTACATAGATCCACTGGCCTCCTGTCTCCTGGAAAAATCCTCCTATGGGCACAAGTACTGCTTTCTTTGGCTGCCCCAGCTGAAGACTTGTATAATAAGTCTGACCTGTTCTGATGTTTGCCGGCATTGAATCCTGGAATACCATGTCAATTTCAAAAGTACCGTTCCTCACTTCAGGATAAACTCTTTTTACAACAAGATCAAATTCGCTTCCCTGCCTGTCGAGTGTCGCAGTGAGCTGTGTTCTTACCCTGTCGATATAATGTTCATCTATCTGGGCAGTAACCTTATACGAGGTAAGTACATTTATCTGGCCCATGTTTGCACCTCTCTGGATTGATTGTCCAATCTCGGGAGTCAGTAATCCAAGCTGGCCGTCAACAGGAGCCTTTACATTAAGATTCTCAGCTCTCTGACGTACCAGGTTAAGGTTTTTACGCATATTATCGAGGTTGGTGATCATTGAATTTATGTTGATTGAGTAAAAGATTGAATCCTGCTGCTGACGCTCCAGGTACAGCTCCTTAGAATGAACAGCCATATCATAATCTTCTTTCGAACGTATAAATTCTTCCTTTGAGATGAGGTTGTCTTTCATAAGAATCATGTTCTGCTGATAGTTCCTCTCCTTCCTCTCAATATCATATTTCAGGTTAACAAGCTCCCTCTTGATCTGCAACCTCTGTTGCTCCATATTGATCTGGGTATTTCTGAGGAAGTTCTCCTTTTCAGCCAACTGGGCTTCACTGTCGAGTATGTTGAGGTGCAGATCGGGATTGGACAACCTGAGGATTATGTCTCCTTTTTTTACCATTGTCCCTTCTTCAATAACTTTCTCTTCAACCCTTCCGCCTTCCTGGGCATCAAGATATATAATGCTGATGGGTTCGACTGTTCCGGGAACAGTAATGTAATCATTGAACTGATCCTCAGTCACGGTTTCAATTATAAGTTTGTCCTTTTCTACCTTGTAAGTTGATGTGCGGCTCGTGAAGAATGCCATGTAAATGAGTATTATAAAAGCCAGACCGGCAGCAGCATACAGAATGTGTTTCTTCTGAATTCCCGTTTTCTTCTCAATTGGTCTGTCCATCGATTGCAGTGGAGTATCCATTGTGTTGTAAGTTAGATGTTTAGTTATATATTAAGTTTTGATAATCGCCTGTTGAGTAGAGCTGAATTGTAAGTTTTCTGATTATCACCTGCAGCTTTGTTCTCAATAGTTCTGTTTCTGCATTGAAAAGAGTTGTTTTAGCTGCTGAATAGTCAGTCACATCAACAAGTCCTGATTCAAATTTCTTTTCAACAGCAGAGAAAGATTTCTTGTTAAACTCGAGGTTGGAAGCTGCGGCTTCGAACTCATCCCTGCCGCTGTTGAAATCGAGGCAGGCATTTTCAATCTCCGTGTAAAGAGTGTTCTTTTCAAGTTCAAGCTTTAGCTGGGTGTCGTCTCTTTGAAGTTTCGCCCTTTTAATATTCTTTCCTGCATTGTAGTTATTAAACAAGGGGATCGAAAGAGACATCATTATTGCCTGGCTGTTGTTATTTTTAAGCTGAGTCCGGAATGATGCCTGTTCCTCGGTTGTTTCATTCATCACTTTATAATACCCTGTGTATATTGAACCTCCAACTCTAATGCTGGGGGAGATTAATCCTTTAGCCGCGGCATATTGCCTCTTATTTGCCTGAAGTTCGAATTCAATTGATTTCAGCCTTGGAAGTACCTGTGCAGCAATTGAATAGATACTGTCAGTCTCATAATCCGCATCAGTTATTACAAGTGTGTTCATTTCAGGCATAAGCACGTCAAATTCTGTTCCCGGCTGCAGCTGCAGCATCTGTTTAAGGGTTGTCAGGGCCTGACTGGCCTTTGTCTGAGCTATTGTGAAGGAAAGTTTGTCGGCTGAGGCCTGGCTCTCCATCTCATATTGCTTCGACAGGGCTTCCCTTCCTGTTTCAACCATCTTAGTAATTCTATAAAGTTGTTTCTCCGACTGTTCAAGTTTCAACCTTGAAGCTTCCTCGAGGCCCTTGGTATAAAGTACCTGGTAATACTGCCCCATTATTTCAACAACAAGAGTGTTCCGGGCAACCTTTTCCGATTCGACACCTGCTTTCAGAAGAAATCTGTTGGCAAGCAAAGTGTTGAATGTTGCCAGACCGTTGAACAGAGTAACGGAGGAGTTTATGGAATATGCATTGCTGAGGTTCTGGTTGAAAGTAATGAGGTTTGTTACAGAGCTCACAGAGCGGCCGAAGCCTATGTTGGCATCAGTTCCTGCATTTAAGACAGGCAGTATATCCATCTTCGATTTAAAATAGTTAAGTTCAGCTGATTCTGTAAGAAGCTGCTGCCTCTGAAGATTTATATTATTTGCTATAGCATAATTGATGCAATCTTCAAGTGTCCATTTTTTCTGCTGTGCAAAAGCTTCCCCCGCAGTCAGGGCAATCAGTATAAATATTGAATAAAACAATTTTTTCATTTTTCAGCTTTGTTTTCAAAGAACAGGCAAAGAGGATGCCATTTTATTAAATATCAGATTATGAGATTAATGTAAATACTTGCTCCGGAGAATGTGTAAAAAAAATGGACACATGGCGTCAAAAAGAAGGACAGTATGGGCATTAACAAATTTTAATAGAAAATCAGGCCTAATATCTTTCAATATTTTTATATTTGATAAGCCTATCAATTAACGATTTAAAGAAAACAATATAATAAACTTCAAAAGCAATAAGATGAAAGCAAGAAAATTTACAAGGCGTGAGGTAATAGCAACAACCTCTGCAGGAGCAATCGGAACAATGATCAACTGGCCTCTCAATACTTTAGGTTCAGGCACTTTTGCAAAAGAGAAGCTTGCTGTTCTCGGCGGCGAGAAAGTTCACAAGGGAACCTGGCCCTCATGGCCTGTATGGGATCAGACTGCCGAAAAAGAGATTGTTGACATGCTCCGAAGCGGAAGATGGTGGAGGGGCAACGGGGAATATGTTGAGATTTTTGAAAAGAAATATGCTGAGCTGATGGGTGCAAAAAGATGCCTTGCAACTGCAAGCGGTACAACTGCGCTTATGACTGCAATGGAAACCCTCGGTGTTGATGCCGGTGATGAGGTGCTTGTTTCTCCCTATACTTTCATTGCCACATATAATGCAATATTCTTTCATAAAGCCCTTCCGGTATTTGTTGATACCGATCCTGAAACCTTCCTTATGAATCCGGCAAAGATTGAAGAGAAAATTACTGACCGTACAGTTGCCATTGTACCGGTGCATATTTACGGGCTCCCGGTTGACATG
>CAZEYY010000092.1:11856-15254 GCA_964516485.1 uncultured Rikenellaceae bacterium | reverse complement strand
AGAGAATAAGAAATTAATCGTTGTACCATGGGATTTTACCGTGGTTGCGGAACATGCCCTTGCTCATGCTGCTAAAATCGGACGCATGGTTGGCAATGACATTTGCCTTCTTCACATTGTTGACAAAGGCATAAAAGCCTCAGAGGAAGCTGAAAAGAAGACCATGCTGCAGAAGATTTCTGATGAGTATGGAGCAAAATACAATACAAAAATTACCTGGCACATATCAAAAGGAAGCATTTTCAATGAGATTGCCGAGTTTGCAAATGACAAGGAAGCAAGCGTTGTTGTGATGGGAACCCATGGCATGAAAGGTATGCAGAAGCTAACGGGAAGCTGGGCCCTCAAGGTAATTGTTAAATCGAAGGTGCCTTTCATTGTTGTACAGGATCCTCCCGCCGACCAGGAACGATATCATAATATTGTGTTCCCCATCGACTTCAGGGCCGAAAACAAGGAAAAGATGAAGATGGCTATTTTCATGGGGAAATATTTCGACTCAAAAGTGCATCTCCTTGTTGCCGAAGTAACTGATCAGAGCCTTGCCAAGAAAACAAAGATTAACCTGAACTTCGGAATCAAATATCTGATTCAGAATAATATATCTTATGAAGTTCATGAGATTCCCAAAGGCAATTTCCCTCAGCAGACTCTTGATTTTGCCGTGGAAATAAAAGCTGACCTCATTCTGATTGTCACAACAAAGAATATAACTTTTGCTGATTATGTGGTTGGTGCTTCCGAGCAGTATATGATAGCTAACAGCTCGAAAATTCCTGTCTGCTGTGTTAATCCCATGACTTCTTTTGCCAATGTGGGACAGTTCATGGGCGGATGGGGCTCATAAACTCCAAAGACTTATCCGGATATGTCAATTTCAGTAAGCGGAGTTACAAAGCTTTACGGTAAGCAGAAGGCTCTCGACAATATTTCCTTTGAGGTAAAAACCGGCGAAATCGTCGGATTCCTGGGTCCAAACGGTGCAGGAAAATCAACACTGATGAAGATAATTACCGGCTTCATTCCTCCAACTTCAGGAAAGGTGCTTGTAAATGGAATTGAAGCTGGCACTGAAAACACATCTGTCAGGAAACAGATTGGCTACCTTCCTGAAAATAATCCCTTATATCATGAAATGTATGTCAGGGAATATCTTGAATATGTGGCATCAATTTACAGAACAGAAAAACCTATAAAAAAACAGGTTGACAACATAATAGAGCTGACAGGACTTACTCCTGAACAGAACAAGCTGATCGGATCATTATCAAAGGGTTACAGGCAGCGCGTCGGACTTGCCCAGGTCCTCATTCACAATCCTTCAGTGCTGATACTCGATGAAGCCACAACAGGCCTAGATCCTAACCAGATAATTGAGATACGAAACCTGATCCGCGAGGCAGGAAAGGAAAAAACAGTTCTCCTCTCAACACATATAATGCAGGAAGTTGAAGCTATCTGTGAAAGGGTTATAATAATCGACCATGGAATCATAATGGCCAACGAGGAAAAAAACAGGATCTACACACTTGTGAACAAATCAAGGCAGACAGTGCTTGTAGAGTTTGACAAAGCAGTTGATGCCTCCCTGCTTTCTTCCCTGGACAAGGTCCTTAATGTTAAGTGTCTGACAGGCAATACCTGGCAGCTCGAAGCAGAAGGGGAAGATGATATAAGGTCGGCTGTTTTTAAACTTGCTGTTCAAAATAATCTTACAGTCCTTTCCCTCAGTAAACAGCAAAGTAACCTTGAGGAAGTATTCCGTCATCTTACAAGCTGAAAACTATTTTGTTATTTGTATTATTTTTTGTTGCTTTGCTGCGTAATAATTGTGGACAGATTTGTGCTGATTGCAACCACAGGAAAAAATGCTAAACCAAGTAACTTCCTTTAATTACAATCAACCAATCATCCCGATAATTGTTTTAACAGGGTACCTGAAAACACAGGCACTTTTGGCACAATGTATTTTAGTCACTTATTAATTTAAAAACTATGGCATATTTATTTACATCGGAATCAGTTTCAGAAGGGCACCCCGATAAGGTAGCCGACCAGGTATCAGACTCTCTGCTTGATGAGTTTCTCCGCTGGGATCCGGATTCAAAGGTAGCATGTGAGACTTTCGTAACAACAGGGCTTGTTGTATGTGGCGGTGAAGTGCATACTCAGGGATGGGTCGATGTTCAGGAAACAGCGAGAAAGGTTATAAGAAAAATCGGCTACACAAAGGCTGAATACCGTTTCGATTGTGATTCATGCGGTGTGATTTCTACAATTCATGAACAATCAAGTGATATTAACCAGGGCGTCGTACGTGAAAAACCTGAAGAGCAGGGTGCCGGCGACCAGGGTATGATGTTTGGCTATGCAACAAGGGAGATGGACAGCTTCATGCCTCTCACAATTGAACTTGCACACCGTCTGCTTGAGGAACTGGCAGCAATAAGGCGCGAGGGAAAAGTGATGAAGTATCTGCGTCCTGACAGTAAATCACAGGTCACGGTTGAATACGATGATGATAATAATCCCCTTCGTATTGATACAATTGTTGTTAGTACACAGCATGATGAATTTATCCTTCCGAAGGACAAATCACAGAAAGCTGAACTTGCAGCTGAAAGAGCTATGCAGGACAAGATAAAGGAGGATATTCAGAAATACCTGATCCCCAGGGTTAAAAAAGATTTTCCCGCAAGGATTCAGAAGCTTTTCAACACTGAATACAGGTTACTTGTTAACCCGACAGGAAAATTTGTGATCGGTGGTCCTCATGGAGATACAGGTCTTACAGGCCGCAAGATTATTGTTGACACTTATGGCGGACACGGTGCTCATGGCGGAGGCGCTTTCTCAGGAAAGGACTCATCAAAAGTTGACAGGTCAGCAGCTTATGCAGCACGACATATTGCAAAGAACCTTGTTGCAGCAGGCGTATGCGACCAGGCACTTGTTCAGGTGGCTTATGCTATCGGTGTTGCTGAACCTGTTGGTGTATATGTAAACACTAACGGAACAGCCAAAGTAAAAAACAGCAAGGGAAAAGTCCTGCTCGACGGAGAAATAGCCAAAACAGTAAGTAAGCTGTTCGATCTGAGGCCTTATGCAATTGTACAGCGCTTCGGCCTTAAGAACCCGATCTTCGTTCCCACTGCATCATACGGACATTTTGGCCGCAAACCGTACACTGAAAACGTAGAGGTGTATTATGAAGTACCGGGAAGCAAGAGCAAGGGTGTAAACGGCAATGGCAAGAAAATCTATCAGAAAAAGGTTGAATTCTTTGCCTGGGAGAAACTTGACTATGTTGATAAGATAAAAAAAGCATTCAAATTATAAGAAAGACGCAAGGCACAAGGCGCTCGACACAAGGCTATATGTCAGGTGCCCTGAGCCCT
>CAZEYY010000092.1:0-11756 GCA_964516485.1 uncultured Rikenellaceae bacterium | reverse complement strand
GACGCAAGGCACAAGGCGCTCGACACAAGGCTATATGTCAGGTGCCCTGAGCCCTTCGCTCTGCGCCCTGATCCCTGAGCCCTTTGCTCTGAGCCCTGCACCCTACGCCGTGCGCCTTGAGCCGTGAGTCGTGAGCCTATATAATTGTACATTTTTACAAACAATTAAAATATATGTCAGTTCTTGAGAAGATAGGTAAAAAATCCATCCTCCTGTGCGACGGAGCCTGGGGTACTTTTATGCAGGCAACCGGCCTGAAACCGGGTGAATGCCCTGAACTATGGAACATTACTCACAGAAATGAAATCCTCAGAATTGCAGAATCCTATGTAAACGCCGGTTCTGATATCATCGAAACAAACAGCTTCGGCGGTAACCGTTTCAAGCTGGCAAACTACGGACTGGCTGACAGGGTTCATGAGCTGAACAAAGCAGCTGCAGAAATATCAAGAGAAGCTGCAGGCAATGAGAGATATGTTGCCGGCTGTGTTGGCCCTACAGGCAAGATGCTGATAATGGGCGATGTAACAGAAGATGAACTTTATCAGGCTTTCAGGGAACAGTCACTTGCCCTTGAAGAAGGAGGTGCAGATATTATCATAATTGAAACAATGACTGCCCTCGATGAAGCTGTTATTGCTGCAAAAGCTGCCAGGGAAAATACAGGATGCACAGTAATCTGCACAATGACATTTGACGGTGATACTGCTTCAGGTTTCAATACAATGATGGGAGTATCCCCGTCAGAGATGGTTGTTGCCCTTAAGGAGGCAGGAGCACATGTAGTAGGATCCAACTGCGGCAATGGAATAGAGAATATGATTGGCATCCTGAAAGAGATCCGCAAAACAGATTCCTCTCTTCCGGTCATAATACAGGCAAATGCCGGAGTTCCGGAATATATTGACGGCAAAACTGTTTTCCGTGAATCACCTGAGATGATGGCATCATTTGTACCTGCCCTTATTAAAGAAGGTGTGAATATAATAGGTGGGTGCTGCGGTACAACACCCGATCATATTAAGGCAATAAGAAGCAGACTTCTCAAAAAGTAGCCTTAACGATCCTGGCGATATTATCTGAACGCCCCAGAGTATAATAGTGTATACCGGGGACTCCTAGTTTCAGGAGTTCCTGTGACTGTGTTGTTGTCCATTCAATACCAACTTCACGTGCCTCAGCATCAGTCTTGCATTTCAGAACTGCCGAGAAAAGATCATTCGGAAGGTCTATATGAAAGGTCTGAGGAAGCAGCTTTATGTCATTAAGGGCCGATATAGGCTTAATGCCCGGTATTATCGGCACTGTTATCCCGGCCTTTCTGCATTCATCCCTGAAACGGCAGAACTTGTTATTATCGAAGAACATCTGCGTAACAATATAAGCAGCGCCGGCATCAACCTTCTTTTTAAGGTTTTCAAGATCAACCTGCCTGTTGGGCGCTTCAAAGTGTTTTTCCGGATAGCCAGCCACTCCTATGCAGAAATTTGCAGGTTCTGCATTTTCAAGATTTTCTTCAAGATATTTCCCCCTGTTCATATCCATTATCTGGTTAACAAGATCGAGGGTATGTGAATGGCCGTTTTTTTCAGGAATGAAGGAGCGGGATCCTTTCTGCGGGTCGCCCCTGAGTGCAAGAACGTCATCAATGCCGAGGAATTTCATCTCAATGAGCACATTCTCTGTTTCTTCCTTTGTGAATCCTCCGCAGAGCAGATGTGGCACAACAGTTATATTGTACTTGTACTTAACAGCTGCTGCCAGTGCAATTGTACCCGGACGAAGCCTCACAACTCTTTTCTCAAGCAATCCGTCAGGACGTTCCTTGAAAATAGTTTCATTCCTGTGTGAGGTAAAATTTATATATGCCGGGGCAAATTCAATCAGCCTGTCGATGGCAGCATAGGTGCGTTCTATGCTGTGACCCTTGAGCGGGGGTAAAAGTTCAAATGTAAATAAAGGACTTTTAGAATTATTAATTGCTTCAATTACAGTCATTTCAATGTGTTTCAAAGATTATGTGCAAGCCATTTCCTGGCCTCTCCGGGTGCAAAGTTCTTTCTTTTTCCGTAATCTGCAAGCTGATCGCTGTCTATTTTGCCGATATTGAAATAGGACGAAGCCGGATGTGAAAAGAAATAGCCGCTGACAGCCGCCGGAGGCATCATTGCAAAATTCTCAGTCAGTGATGCTCCTATGTTTTTCTCAGCCTGCAGCAGGTCAAAAAGCACACCCTTTTCGGTATGATCAGGGCAGGCCGGATAGCCGGGAGCAGGTCTTATTCCCCTGTACTTAACCTTCAGCATCTCCTCAACTGATAGTTTTTCATTTTTCTCATAGCCCCAGTACTCTGTTCTGATCTTCATGTGCAGCCATTCTGCTGCAGCCTCGGCAAACCTGTCGCTGAGTATCCTTATCATTATGGAAGCATAGTCATCATCCGCATAAGGTTTAATTGCCTCATTATCAAGATCTGCTGTCACAACAAAAACTCCCAGGTTATCATTCAGCCCTGTTGATGCCGGAGCCATATAATCGGATAGTGAAAGGTTCGGCACTCCTGCCTCTTTCTTCTCCTGGTTGCGAAGGAAGGCAAATCTTGCAATTCTGCTCTTCCTGTCAGGGCCGGAATATACATCAACATCGTCCCCGTCAGCTGAGGCAGGATAGATCCCGAAGACGGCCTTTGCTGTAAGTAGCTTTTTATCAATGATTTCCCTGATATATATCAGTGCGTCATTATAAAGCTTTCTTGCTTCCTCTCCCTTAAGCGGATCATCAAAGATGGAGGGATATTTTCCTGAAATTTTCCATGAGAAGAAAAAGAAGGTCCAGTCGATGTATTCCGAAAGTTCATTCAGGTCTATATCCTTCAGGATGAAAAGTCCTGGTTTTGCTGGCACCGCAGGAGTATACCTGGTCCAGTCTGTTACAAGCCTGTTCTTTCTTGCCACATGTAAGGGAATCAGGTTCGATTCACCCTGGCGTGAGGAATGGGCTTCCCTCATCCTGGCATATTTGTCCTTGATGCTACTGACATACTCACTGTTATCAGACTGAAGCAATGATGACAATACCCCGGCTGCCTTTGATGCATCCTTCACGTGAATTACACTTTTTGAATATGCCGGATCTACTTTAACTGCAGCATGAATCTCTGAAGTTGTAGCTCCGCCAAGAAGAAGCGGAACATTCATCTTTCTCCTTTCCATTTCCGAAGCCACATGCACCATCTCCTCAAGGGAAGGTGTAATAAGTCCGCTCAGACCAATAAAATCAACCTTTTCGCTAATAGCCGTATCAAGTATCCTGTCGGCCGGAACCATAACGCCAAGGTCTAAGATCTCATAATTATTACAGGAAAGGACAACCCCGACAATATTTTTCCCTATGTCATGGACATCGCCCTTGACAGTTGCAAGGAGTATCTTTCCGGCAATTTTCTTTTCGGCTCCCTCGCTCTCCTTCTCTATGTAAGGAGATAGTTTTGCAACAGCCTTTTTCATTACCCTTGCACTTTTCACAACCTGCGGAAGGAACATTTTCCCTGATCCGAAGAGATCGCCAACCTCATTCATGCCTCCCATAAGCGGCCCTTCTATAAGTTCAATTGACCTGCTGAAAAGCGGACGCGCTTCCTCAACATCCTGTTCAATGAATTCATCAAGACCCCTGATCAGAGAATGCTTTATACGGTCAATTACAGGAAGAGATCTCCATGCATCCTCCTTTTCTTCCTTCTTACCTTCTTTCTTTATATTCTCGGCATATTTTATAAGCCGTTCAGTGCCGTCTTCATTTTTATTCAGGATCACATCTTCAGTGAGCATAAGTAGTTCTGGTTCTATCTCACTGTAAACCTGCAACATGCCAGGATTTACTATCCCCATGTCAAGACCGGCTTTAATGGCATGATAAAGAAAAACAGAATGCATTGCCTCACGCACCCTGTCATTTCCCCTGAATGAAAATGAAAGATTGCTTATCCCGCCGCTTACCTTTGTACCGGGCAGGTTTTCCTTTATCCACTTTGTTGCATTGAGGAAATTGACTGCATAATTGTTATGTTCCTCTATTCCGGTTGCAATTGCAAGAACGTTGGGATCGAAAATTATGTCCTCCGGAGGAAATCCGATCCTGTCAATTAGCAGCCTGTATGATCTTTCGGCTACTTTTATTCTCTTTTCAAAAGTATCAGCCTGGCCTGTTTCATCAAACAACATCACAACAACCGCAGCTCCGTACTTCCTCAATTTTTTCGCATGGTCAAGAAAAACTTCTTCGCCTTCCTTCAGGCTGATGGAGTTTACAACCGATTTGCCCTGGATGCATTTCAGTGCAGCTTCAATTGTGTCCCAGCGTGAAGAGTCTATCATCAGCGGAAGTTTTGCGATATCCGGCTCCGACATAATAAGGTTCACAAATTTCACCATTGCCTTTTCCGAGTCGAGCATAGCCTCATCCATGCATATATCAATCACCTGTGCGCCTCCTTCAACCTGGTTTCGTGCAATTGAAAGCGCTTCATCATATTTCTCCTCTTTTATCAGCCTGGCGAATTTAATGGACCCTGATACATTGGTTCGTTCACCGATGTTGACAAAATTGGTTTCAGGGGTAATTGTAAGGGCTTCAAGACCGCTTAACCTTGTATATTTTTTTATTTCAGGAATCTGACGGGGTTTATATCTGCCCGACAGTTCAGCAATCTTTCTTATATGAAGAGGAGTGGTTCCGCAGCAACCTCCCACGATGTTAACCCAGCCTTCTTTCATAAAATCCTCAACAACAGACGCCATGAAATCAGCAGACTGGTCATACTCACCAAACTGGTTTGGCAGACCTGCATTGGGATGAACGGATACATGGAATTTCGTTTTTGCCGAAAGCTCTTCAATAAAGGGCCTCAGTTGTTCGGCGCCAAGAGCACAGTTCAGTCCGATGCTGAGCAATGGAAAATGAGAAACAGAAACAAGAAAGGCTTCAAGAGTCTGCCCTGTAAGTGTCCTGCCACTGGCATCGGTAATAGTACCCGACACCATTACAGGCAGCCTGACTCCTTTTTCCTCAAACACCGAATCGATTGCAAACAGCGCTGCCTTGCAGTTAAGAACATCAAAAATAGTCTCAACCATAAGCAAATCAGCACCCCCGTCAATCAGCCCTCTTGCCTGTTCTGAATAAGCATCCACAAGCTGGTCAAATGTCACTGACCTTGCTCCGGGGTCATTCACATCGGCTGACATTGATGCCGTTTTGTTTGTCGGCCCGAGGGTACCTGCAATAAAATGAGAAGATGCTTCCTGTGCATTTTCAAATTCACTAATTGCTTCTGCTGCCAGCTTCACTGACCTCATGTTCATTTCATAAACCATACTTTCCATTCCGTAATCAGCCATGGATATGCTGTTGGAATTGAAGGTATTTGTGGTTACAATATCCGCACCTGCTTCCAGATAAGCTTTGTGAATAGACTTAATAAGTTCAGGTTTTGTTACAGACAGCAGGTCGTTGTTGCCCTTCTGCAGCTTAGTATGATCTTTAAACCTCTCTCCCCTGAAATCTGCTTCCTGAAGTCTGTGCTTCTGGATCATGGTTCCCATTGCTCCGTCAAGAATGAGGATGCGTTTTTGTAAAAGTTCTCTGATATCTGCCTTCACTTTTTTAAGTTTTATCGTTTCAGCCCTTCTGCCCCCCGGAGAAGAATGTTTCTCTCCCTTGAGTTTTACCCCCCCCCAAGCCCCCCCAAATGGGGGGGTGAAAACACTTTATTTACGATAATTATCGTAAGAACCGTGGATTTAACCCCCTATAGGGGGTGCTCCGCGCTAGCGGAGCGGGGGTTATACTTTCCTTCCTGTATTAACAATAAAAACATCCATATCCCGGAGTTGTTCCCTGATTGCATAGAGATTTTTAAGGTTTACTACTCCGATTACATACTTGTTGAATCTGCTGCTAAAGTATTCCGAGACTTCCTCAAATCCAAATAATTCCCTGTCCTTTTCATCATTGTAACGGAGATATACTTCAAGCTTATGGTCGCGGGAATAATTTGATACCGTTCCCTGCTGGAATTTCTTGTACTCGTACCTGTACCCATAAGAATTGGCAGATATATCTGACAGTACCGCACTTCCCGTAGCATGTCCTCCCGCACCTTTTCCGCTGAAGAATTGCTTGTCGGCAAAAGCGGCTTCAGTTATGATGCCGTTATACTCATTATCAACATTATAAAGGTATTTGTCAGAAGAGATGAACCGGGGCAGTACAAAATTTGTGATTGTCTTTTCGCTAGTCTTGCCAACATAAGGGACAAGCTTTATCTTAAAACCCTTCTCCTTTGCATACTGAATATCAAATTTCGATATTTTATTTATGCCGAAGTGAAACACCTCATCAGGATTGAGGAATAGTCCGTAAGCATGACCTGTTATAATGCAAAGTTTGTACTTCGCATCCCATCCTTCCACATCGAGGGTAGGATCAGATTCGGCAAATCCCTTCTGCTGTGCTTCACGGAGAGCCTCATCATAAGGAAGGCCTTCATTGTGCATTTTGGTCAGGATATAATTTGTCGTACCGTTAAGTATCCCCCTCAGGGAATACAGCAGCTCATTGTCATAGTATTCTTCAAGGTTCCTGATAATTGGTATACTGGCACCCGCAGAAGCTTCATAAAGCATTGATACTTTGTATTTTGACTGCAGATCCACAAGCTCCTTGAAATGCGTTGCAATCATCATCTTGTTTGCAGAAACCACATTCTTGCCCTTTCGCATTGCCGTTGTGACAATATTGAAAGCCTCATCCGCATCGTCGATGAGCTCCACCACAAGATTGATTGAAGGATCGTTCAGTATTTCATCCTTATCAAAGGTGAAGTGATCCATTGAGATTCTTCTCTTTTTAGTCCTGTCCTTCACGCAGATCCTGACTATATCGGCTTTGAAACCTTTGCTGCTGTTCAGCACATCATGCAGTCCCTGACCAACACAACCATAGCCAAACAGACCTATCTTAACATTTTCCCTTGTCATTTTATAAATTCTTTTATTCTCCTGTAATTATTGCTCCTCTAACCAGGAGTGAGGAGAAGTAATAGCCCCTCCCACTTCGGGGGAGGGGTTGGGGAGAGGTGTTCTTAATTACAATACCTTCTTAAATGCCTGTTCAAAATCATAAATGATATCATCAATATGCTCTATTCCGAGAGAAACCCTGAATAAACCTGGTTCCACACCGGCAGAGATCTGCTCCTCAGCGGAAAGCTGTGAGTGTGTGGTTGCAGAAGGCTGAATAATAAGTGTCTTTGCATCTCCAACATTTGCCAGGTGGCTGACAAGTTTTAGATGCTCAACAAGTTTCACAGCTTTCTCCTTATCGGCCCTTAAAACGAAGCTGAGTACACCTCCGGCGCCTTTAGGAAGGTATTTTTTTGCCATTGCATTATTCTGGTCGCCTTCAAGACCCGGATAATACACCTTTTCAACAGCAGGATTTGCCTTCAGCCATTTTGCAAGTTCAAGGGTATTCTGAACTATCCTGTCCATCCTGAGGGATAATGTTTCAAGTCCCTGGATAAGCAGGAAGGAGTTGAAAGGACTTATTGCAGGTCCAAGGTCGCGCAATCCCTCAACTCTTGCCTTGATTATAAAAGCAATATTTCCCATGGGACTGTTCTGGTTGAAGATATCTCCGAACACCTTCCCATGGTAACCTTCTGCCGGCTCGGTGAATACAGGGAAATTACCATTGTTCCAGTTAAAGTTCCCTCCATCTGTAATTACTCCGCCTAGGCTGGTGCCATGACCACCGATCCATTTGGTAGCTGATTCAACAACTATATTTGCACCAAGCTCTATCGGTCTGCACAGGTAACCACAGGCGCCGAAGGTATTATCGACAATAAATGGTATGCCATGCTTCTGAGCAAGCTTTGCAAAGGCTTCAAAATCAGGAATATTGAAACCAGGATTTCCAATCGTTTCAACATAGATGGCCTTTGTTTTCTTATCGATCAGTTTTTCAAATGATGCAGGATTCAGATCTTTAGAGAATCGTGCTTCAATTCCGAAACCTGCAAAGGTTACCTTGAACTGGTTATGTGTTCCTCCATAGAGAAAAGGTGAGGTGACAAAATTATCACCCTGCCTCATAATTGTTGTTATTGCAATGAACTGTGCCGCATGTCCCGATGAAACTGCAAGTGACGCCACACCTCCCTCAAGAGCTGCAACGCGCTTTTCAAAGACATCGGTTGTGGGATTCATGAGCCGGGTATATATATTGCCAAACTCTGCCAGATCAAAAAGGTCTGCAGCATGTTTTGCATTTTTAAAAACATAAGAAGATGTCTGGTAAAGAGGAACAGCCCTTGATAATGTATCGCTGTCTGGACTGTGACCTGCATGTACCTGGAGCGTTTCAAAGTGATTTTTTCTGTCTGCCATGATATTATAGTATTAATTATTAACTAACCACAGGTTTCCGGAATAGTTCAGCCCGGATAACCAGTATTTAAGAAATGAAATAGATTGAATGCAAATCAAAAGCTTCACCAGCACATGCACATAGGCATGAGCGGCATTATGAAGTTGTTGTGGTTCAGATGAATTGAGTTCATGCTTTCCGTTTTAAATTTTTATCATCTCCCGTTCTTTTCCGGGATTAGGTTTTGGCACCGTTCTCCGACATTCTGCGAATTGGTTGCCAGGGTTTCTCAGAGCCTAATCTCTCCGCCCTTCTTAATAAAAATCAAACAGCCTTTTAATGGAAGGAATATTTGATTTACGGTCACAAAGATATGAAGGAATTTGGAATTTGCAAATACATAATACCAAAACGCCTTTTGCTCCTGCCCCAAAACGCCTGAGTCTAATTTACCCCCAAACCCCCTGAAGGGGGCTTTGAAGAGTTTTTGTACATTTTTAATTCGTTTCTGATTATCCTTAATATCTGTATTTTAAGTACTATTCCGGAGATAATGGAGGTTACAAGTCCCCTTTAGGGGATTTAGGGGCAGGGTCTATAAGCTTTGAAGAGCGATTGCGTTCAAAATAGTTTCCTTAACTCTTTCGATCGCGTATAAGACTTCCTCATTTTTAAATCTTATTACAGTAATCCCATATTTTTCAAGAATATAGGTTCTTTCTTCATCATAGTCCATTACCTCTTGATCAAGATGCACTCCTCCATCTATTTCAATAGCAAGCTTGCAACTATGGCAATAAAAATCCGCAATAAAAATATCTATAGGATGTTGTCTCCTGAACTTCACTTTGAATACCTTTCTGTCATGAAGTATTTCCCAGAGTTTCTCTTCTGATAATGTCATATTATTTCTTAGATCTGCTGCTTTTTGAAATATGTTCTTTTTTGCTCCATAAAACATATTACGCTCAATGACCCTTTTATTCATCCTAAAATAATTTTGATTTTAATGTTATGATACCTGCCCCTCCGTTGCAGGGGAACTGTATATGATAATAAATTCATATTTATACATATTGGTTATTTTTATCAATCATGTGGGCTTCATAATTGCAATTTGCAGCGATACTCAAATTTACATAATAATGTCATCCTTAACAAGCTTGGAAAGTCCCCTTTAGGGGATTTAGGGGTAAGGGAATTAGTGGAAGGGGATTTAGAAGCAACAAAAAAATCACTTACTTTTGTCTGATAATTCACTAACCATGCAGCACACTCTGACAATATACAACAGCCTGACAAGAAAGAAAGAACTCTTTGAACCGCTTAATTCACCTTTCGTTGGTATGTACGTCTGCGGCCCTACTGTTTACAGCGATGCCCACCTCGGACATGCAAGGCCGGCTATCACATACGACCTTTTGTTCCGGTTCCTGACACACCTTGGCTATAAGGTGAGGTATGTGCGAAACATAACAGATGTTGGACATCTTGAAAACGACGCTGACGAGGGTGAAGATAAAATTGAAAAGAAAGCAAGACTTGAGCATATTGAACCTATGGAAGTAGTTCAGAAATACATGAACACTTTTTACCGTAACATGGCTCAACTTAATACTCTTCATCCATCAATTGAACCGCGTGCATCAGGACATATCATTGAACAGCAGGAACTTATAACCAGGCTTGTTGAAAAGGGCTATGCATATGAGGTAAACGGATCAGTATATTTCGATGTTGAGAAATACAACCAGAAGTATCAGTATGGAAAGCTCTCAGGAAGAATACTTGATGATCTTCAGAGCAATACACGTGAGTTAGACGGACAGGATGAGAAAAAAAATCCCTTCGACTTTGCTCTCTGGAAAAAAGCTTCACCGGAACATCTTATGAATTGGCCGTCAAAATGGAGCAATGGATATCCTGGCTGGCACCTCGAGTGTTCAGCCATGAGTGTAAAATACCTTGGTGAGGTCTTCGACATCCACGGCGGCGGAATGGACCTTCTCTTCCCCCATCATGAGTGCGAGATAGCACAATCTACAGCTGCCATGGGACATGAGTCGGTAAGGTACTGGATGCACAACAACATGATCACAATTAATGGTCAGAAGATGGCAAGGTCGCTGGGTAATTTCATAACGCTCGATCAGCTTTTCAGCGGAAATCATCCTGTACTGACCCAGGCATACAGCCCAATGACTATAAGGTTCTTTATTCTTCAGGCCCACTACCGCAGTACTGTCGATTTTTCCAACGAGGCCCTTCAGGCTGCTGAAAAAGGTCTGCAGAAACTACTTAAAGCATTCGAAACTCTGAAAAAAATCAAACCTTCTGCTGGTTCGACTGTTGATATTGAAGGATTGAGAAAGAAATGCTATGATGCAATAAATGATGACCTTAACAGTCCAGTAGCCTTGTCACATCTTTTTGATGGCGTCAGGATAATAAACCTGCTTGCCGAGGGTGGCGAGAAGATTGATGAACAGGGATTAAATTCACTAACTGAGCTCTTTAATACCTTTGTTTTTGAAATACTCGGACTTAAGGATGAAGCTTCCGGTTCGGGTGATGAAAGGCTTACTTCAGACCTGATGAAGATAATAATTGACCTTCGCCAGGAAGCCAAGAACAAAAAGGACTGGCCAGCATCGGACAAGATCAGGAATGATCTCAAAAATGCCGGTATTATACTTAAGGATAAAAAGGACGGGGCCGACTGGGAGATGGAGTAGTTATAACAGAAATAGAAAATTTTAACCACAAAGAACACAAAGGAAAAACACAGAGAACACAAAGGCATAATAATCAATGGTGTGGCTTTGTGTACTATGTGATACCATCCAGGCACAATTGCTATCGGGAGTTATCGGACTCTCCAGAGAGTAGTGCCATTTAAGCAGCAACTATGAATAAAAAATACGCCATACCATACATATCTAGTGAAGTCCTTATCGGCACAGTTCCCCTTGGAGGTAAAAACCCCATAAGGATCCAGTCCATGACTAACACTGACACTCTTGATACAAAGGCATCTGTGGAACAGTGCATCAGGATTATCGAAGCTGGTGCGGATTATGTGAGACTTACAGCCCAAGGTGTCAGGGAAGCAGAAAACCTTGCTCTCATAAAAAAGGAACTCAGAAAAGCCGGGTTCAATACTCCCCTTATTGCCGACATACATTTCAACCCGGCAGCTGCAGAAACAGCTGCACGACTCGTTGAAAAGGTGAGGATAAATCCTGGAAATTACGTCGATAAGAGGGCCTCATTTGCGACTCTTGATCTTACTGAAAAAGAATATAACGAAGAGCTTGAAAGGA
>CAZEYY010000091.1:13766-15285 GCA_964516485.1 uncultured Rikenellaceae bacterium | reverse complement strand
TATTTGCCGCATCTTCGGGTTGTGATGAGGTAAATGGCCTGTCAACCTTTGCCCATTCAGCAAGTCCAAGAAGAAACTTATTTGTGTTCTTATATGATGAGTCCTGAACAGTAATCCTTTGTGTTGACTGATCCCATTGTGATCCTCTTGAGTTTGTCATTGCAAGGAAGGAGCCGGCAAATATTGTCTGGCCCTTTCCGAAGGACGAGGCAACAAGGCATGGTGTTCCGTCGGACAAGCGTGCAAGGATTTTCTGGTTTCTGCTGTCGCTTACTTCAAGTGATTCCGCGAATTGCGAACCGCTGAGTGTGTCGCCCTTATTAAAACGCGACAGGGAAGGATGCGAATTATCTTCAATCCTAAAATAAACATTCTTCAGTGTCTGAACCTTGCTTTCCTTCACTCCGAACACCCTGCTTAGTCCAAGGCCTGGTATTACACCGTCGGTATAGCCCCTGTTGTCATTCCAGGCAAGCCTTGCCTCGGAGAAAGCATAGCCGCCCTTTTCAACATAATTCCTGATACCATCAGCCATCTGCTGAGTAATCATGAGGGCATAAGGAATTATTATAAGCTTATACTGTGAAAGATCTCCTGTTTCAACATCTCTCCTGTGTATAAAATCGACAGCAATATTCTGGTCAGTAAGGAACCTGTAATATCCTATCAGTGAGTTTATATGACCGTCCTGTGTTGTTGTCCTCCTGTGTCCTCCGACCATCTGCGACAAAGGATTGTATACAAGTGCCACCTGGGCCCTGACAGGTTTTGAAGTTGCAAAAACATCCCTGTTATCATTCACAAACCTGGCTACTTTTCCAAGTTCAGTTGCTCTTTCAGTAAGTGTTCCGTCAAGGTTTATCAATCCGTATCCTCCTGATTCATAGCCTGATGACATAGGATAATATGCATAAGTAAATATTCCCTTTGCACCTGAAGCCAGACTTGACCAGGTCCAGATCCTGTGATCTGCAGGGGTTACAGGGTCACCGACATTCAGGCCTACTGTTCCGAATCCGGCCTGGAACTCACCCACATAATAACCTCCGTTGCGCTTGTTGGCACTGTAAGAGAAGTCAGCCTGAGCCATAAAACTCCATGGCCTCCAGTCGCCGGGAAGGTTATGTTTAGGATACTGCGACAGACCATAATAGTCAACCTGATCAGCCATAAGGAAATCATCTCCCGATTCACCGCCATAAGGCGATCCATACAGAGACACAGGGGAAGCATGTGCTGTTACAATATGCGTCTTGTCATATTTCCTTACTGCATCATATCTTAATTTCAGGTCTTCAGCCAGCTTATTGTAGATAAAGGCTTTCCAGTCCATGAAATCTGAATATGTAAGAATTGTACCATACCTTGGGGCAGAAACGTCCTCCCATCTTTCGAAGTTACGGTACCACGATTTGTTCAGTTCATCAAGGCTGGCATATTTCTTCTTAAGCCATTCCCTGAATCGGGCCTGTGTATTCGGACAGAAGCAATATTGCGGATTTGGTATCCACCCTGGCTC
>CAZEYY010000091.1:0-13666 GCA_964516485.1 uncultured Rikenellaceae bacterium | reverse complement strand
GGGCCTGTGTATTCGGACAGAAGCAATATTGCGGATTTGGTATCCACCCTGGCTCTCCCCACTGAACTATATGAGGTTCACTCCACAGGTCCCACCCGTAAAAGTTGGGGTATGAAATAGCAATTCTTGAAGTCTCTTCGTAGAATTTCAGAAAGGCAGCTCTTACTCCTGAATGATCGATACAGTATCCAGGTGCTACCTGCGGCTGAATCCTGTCACCATTCATTGCTTCGAACAATCCGTCAGGATGTTCTTTTCCTACCCAGTCGGGAGCAGATTCCCCGTACACCTGGATAATGACTTTAAGTCCGGCTTCACCTGCAAGTTCAAAAACCATTTTCAGGTTTTCAAAGTTATACTGTCCCTTGCGGGGTTCACAGTGAGACCACTCAACCCAGGTCTTCACAGAATTGAAGCCAAGTGATTTTATCTGCTGAATATCTTTTTCCCATTCTTCGCGTGATACAGGTGTGACCTCTGAAAGCATTGTGGCTCTGGCCTTTCCTCCGCTGTACCAGACTGAAAAGGGAAAGAAATCACTTTTATTGACAAGGGCTTTATCCTGACCGCTTATTCTCGCAGCTGGAAAAAACATGCACAGCAGCAATAAAATGATAATTCTGCTGTACAATTGTTTCCCGGTAATTATCAGAGTCCGGCAATTATCCATATCACTTGTTGTTAAGATTAATCAGCTTTTCCTCAACATTCCATCCCGAAATCCTTACTGACATGTTTCCTGCATTAAGCTTTTCAGAAGGACAACTGACCCTGATAACCCTCTTTTCACCAGGCAGAAGTGTTATATAATTGCCATCCCAGTATGAAGGAAGGATCTCATCCCTGCCTGACATCAGCTGAGTACGTGTAAAAAATGCAAGTTTGCCGGAGTTGTTTGTCACCTCAACTCTCCATGAATGCTCTGATCTGGCCTTTTCACTTCCCGAAACCAAAACATCAACCTTCACCTTCTCCATTGATTTCATGGCAGTGAAATCCTCTGATTTTGATATCCAGTAAGTGTTTGAGGAAACTATCCTTCCTGTCTTGTCTTTAAGACGAAGAACAACAAGCCTGACTCCTTCAGCTGAGCCAAGAGCCTGTGAGATGTTGCCTGCAGTCTGTATATCTGAAGCTTTCAGGCTGATATTTTTTTCTTCATGAAGAAGTGAACTGCTGTTCACATCGAAAACATCAATCTGTGCAACAAGGTCATTTACAGGCTTGTAAGTTTTATTAATTGCAAGTATTTCATTGCTTATAAGGTTCATCTGGATATGCACAGGTTCAACGGCATTCTGCATAAAATAGTATCCTGCATTCGGCATCATATACCAGTCGTAAACCTGCCATACAACACTGGGGAAGGCAGCATTCAGTTTCCAGAGCATAATACCGCCTATCTCATTAAACTTATGCCCGGCAGCTTCGAATATTCCCTGGTAGCCTGCAGCATTCATGAGCTGCATCTTGTCACTGAAATCCTCCATGCTTACCGGGGCACCGTAACGCTTCACCATTTCCTCATAGTAAAGCTCCCAGTGCCCGTTGCCGGTTGCAGCATCATGGTAACCCCAGGTATCATTTAACGGGAAAGGTAATTTGCTGTCCCATACCAGGTTGGGAATTATTTTTGGCAGAATGTTGTACGGAGGCTGCGAAGGGATGCCTGTTTCATCTTTGAATACCCAGTCGCGGCCGGCAATAGCCCGGTTGTAATAATCCTTGGGATCTTTCCAGGTGTACGGGCCACTGCTGTAAACACCTGTCGGCATATTATCGGGCCATGAACCATCCCAACCCTCAGGAAGTTTTGCAAAGCCTGATGAGCTGGGTATATAAGGCCGTGTTCCATCCATTGTGATAATACTCTTTCTCATTACATCATAAAGCTCCTTCCGGGCATGTCCCTCATTTCCGCCAGTCCACAGGAAGAGGCTCGGGTGGTTCCTTATCCGCAGAATCGTACTCTGCACATTCTTAACAAAGACATCTCCTTCAAGAGGCCAGTCAGGAGATCCCTTGAACTCACCCTGTGTATCTCCTGTAACCCAGAAATCGGACCATACAAGCATTCCAAACCTGTCAGCTGAATCCCAGAACTCATCGCGCGGAGTAACTCCCCCTCCCCAGATCCTTACAAGATTTATCTTTGAATTCTGACAGAGACGGAATTCATAATCGTATCTTACCGAATCGCGGTTAAGCATCATGTCGGGCACCCAGGCACCACCTGTGATATGTATTCTCTGACCATTTATATAAAAATCACGGCGTGTGAAACCATTAACATCAACAGCTTTTGTTGCAACTGTCCGTATACCGAAAAGAAATGTTGTATCGTCTGAAATGCCGTCACTTCCTGCAAACTGAAGGCGTATTCTGTAAAGATTAGGCTTCCCGTAACCATTTGGCCACCAGAGAGATGGCTTGTTAATATTTAGCTCTTCAGTGTTGTCTGCATTCAGATCAACTGAGGCTGTGGCATTTGCAGGAACCTTCACCTCTTTTGTTACGCTCAGCGGATTACCGTTGAAATTATACGGAGTCATTGTGACTGTAAGTTTTCCGTTGTTGTCAGCAGAACCATGATTTATAAGGTCAAGACTAAGGCTGATCCTGGCAACTGTTGTATCCGGAAGGTTCGGAAGGTCAGTAACAAGTTTAGGGCTTGAGATTGTAACATTTCCTGATGTTCTCAGAAACACAGGAGCCCAGATACCAATGTTCCTGTCCCTGACCGGCGGCATCCAGTCCCAGCCAACCGAACATACCATTGTAACATTCTTTCCTATGTCGCCTGTCGGGCCGCCGTTAAGGAAGAAATCACCCAGTGCATTGAGCTGTTCCTTGTCAGGAAGACCGGCATAGTCGAGAGGATATATTTTGACAGCGAGAATATTTTCTGCACCCGGTTTAACATGACTGCTGATATTGAGGCTGTATTCCCTGAACATTCCCGACATCTGTGTTGAATCCGTCAGTTGCTTACCGTTAACCCAAACCGCAGCCCTGTAGTTTATCCCTTTAAAAATGAGCTGGAAGTGTTTTCCTGCATCCGACTCAGGTACTGTGAAAGATGTTCTGTACCAGTAAGGCTTGCTCCATGGATTCTTCAATCCGGGAATATGACTGTACTTCTCCAGGTCATATTGTTTATTGAACTCATCCGAAGCATCTGGGATAAACATGTTATTCATACCCTGGTAAGGATCGGGATAGACTTTATTTGCAACTAAACCGGTGAGTACAGTTGAAGGCACTGTAACCGGAAACCAGTACACATCCGGTTTGTAGCCTGGTGTTGAGATCTCTTCACCTGTGGCTTTCACAAGAAAAGATGACTGGAGGTCAAAATCTGTAAGTTTCACCTGTCTGACAGGAGATTTTACTGTTTCTGTCCCGCAACCTGCAATAAACAGAACTGCTGCTGCAGCAAACATTGTAAAAAGCTTTCGGATTGTATTCATTGTCTGTGGTTTTATTGCGTTTCTGATATCAGATTTATTTCAGATGTTTCTTTATGCTATACAGTTTGTTAAGGGCTTCCATCGGAGTGAGGTTATCAATGTCGATTCCCATTATTTCATCTCTGATCTGCTTAAGGACCGGATCATCGAGCTGGAAAAAGCTAAGCTGCATGCCCTCACGGTGATCAGCCAGCGAGGCTATTGGCTTGGCAAGTTCCTTTTTCTCATGGCTCTGTTCAAGCTCCTTCAGTATATCATCAGCACGTCCTACAACACTTCTTGGCATGCCGGCCATCCTCGCAACATGAATCCCGAAACTGTGTTCACTGCCTCCTCTTCTTAGCTTCCTGAGAAAAATAACCTTGTTATTAAGTTCTTTTATTGAAACAGAGAAGTTCTTAACCCTGACAAATGAATTTTCCATCTCGTTAAGCTCATGATAATGAGTAGCAAACATCGTCTTTGCCCTGAGTTTGTTCTCATGAAGGTATTCCACAATCGCCCAGGCTATTGAGATACCGTCATAAGTGCTTGTACCCCTGCCTATCTCATCAAGCAGTATTAGGCTTCTGTCCGACAGGTTATTCAGGATGCTTGCTGTTTCATTCATCTCAACCATGAAAGTTGATTCGCCAAGACTTATGTTGTCAGAAGCTCCAACACGGGTGAAAATCTTGTCAACCAGCCCGATACGTGCCTCCTTTGCCGGAACAAAACAGCCGGTCTGAGCAAGCAGCACTATAAGGGCTGTCTGCCTGAGAAGCGCCGATTTACCTGACATATTAGGACCGGTAAGAATTATAATCTGCTGGCTTTCTGTATCGAGAAATACGTCATTCGGAACATAAGATTCGCCGACAGGCAGCTGCTTTTCAATTACCGGGTGCCGGCCATCAGTTATTTCAAGCTTCTTTCCCTCATCAAGCAGGGGTCTCACATAATTGTTCTCGGATGAAATAACTGCAAAGGACTGAAGGCAGTCAAGACGGGCTACAATAGCAGCATTAAGCTGCACCGGAGGAATGAACTCCAGAAGAGCCATAATAAGGTCATTGTAAAGCTTTGTTTCAAGGGCAATTATCTTCTCCTCAGCCCCCAGAATCTTGCTTTCATATTCTTTCAGTTCCTCCGTGATATACCGTTCGGCACTCACGAGTGTTTGCTTTCTTATCCACTCGGGAGGCACTTTGTCCTTATGGGTATTCCTTACTTCGATATAATAACCGAATACATTATTGAAACTGACCTTTAGCGAGGTGATCCCGGTGCGCATTATCTCTCTCTGCTGAAGTTCCTCAAGATAATCCTTCCCGCTGTAGAGTATCTTTCTGAGCTCATCAAGCTCCACAGAAACTCCTGAGGCAATAACATGGCCCCTGTTTACCAGGACTGGAGGATCGGGATTCAGCTCCCTTTCTATTTTTTCAGCAATAGTTTTGCATGGATTCAGCTGTTCAGCAAGCGCCTCCAGAGGCTTGCATCTGCTGCCGGAACATAGCTGTTTAAGAGGTTCTGCTGCCTGCAGAGCTCTTTTCAGCTGAACCACTTCACGCGGATTGATCCTGCTTACCGCCACCTTTGAGATAAGACGTTCCAGGTCACCTATCTGTCTGAGGAAGCCCGAAAGATCTTCTGTAAATTCCTTGTTTTCAAACAGGTATTGTACTATATCAAGGCGTTCATTGACAGGCTGCAAGTCCTTCAGCGGCAAAGAAATCCAGCGTTTGAGCAATCTTCCGCCCATTGGCGAGATTGTCCTGTCGAGTATATCGATAAGAGTCTTTGCTCCTTCATAAGGTGAGCTGAAAAGTTCCAGGTTCCTGATTGTGAACTTATCAAGCCAAACATACCTGTTTTCCTCAATGCGTGAGAGAGTTGTTATATGCCCAAGCTGCTCATGCTGGGTGAGATCGAGGTAATGTAGTATTGCACCGGCGGCTATTATGCCGAAGGCCATATTATGTACCCCGAATCCCTTGAGGGAACTTGTTTCAAACTGCTTCAGCAGTCTGTCATTTGCTGCCTCCCGTGTAAAGATCCAGTCATCGAGCCTGAAGGTATAATATTTTGAACCAAAGCTCTCTGTGAAGATTTCCTTTTTAGCTTTTTCGTAAAGCACCTCTTTGGGCTGGAAGTTGCTCAGAAGCTGATCTATATATTCCACAGTACCTTCCGAAGTAAGGAACTCTCCGGTTGAAATATCCAGGAACGCCACACCAGCTACCTTCCGGTCGATATGAACTGCAGCCAGAAAGTTGTTTTCCTTATGATTCAGTACATTCTCGTTTAAAGAAACACCGGGTGTGACAAGTTCGATTATCCCTCTTTTTACGATTTTCTTTGTAAGCTTTGGATCTTCAAGCTGTTCACATATAGCAACCCTCTGCCCTGCCCGCACGAGACGCGGCAGGTAATTATCGAGTGCATGGTATGGGAAGCCAGCCAGCTCAACAAACTGAGCCGAACCATTAGCCCGGCGCGTAAGAGTGATACCGAGAATCTCTGAAGCTTTAACGGCATCCTCGCCAAAGGTCTCATAGAAATCACCCACCCTGAACAGCAAAATGGCATCCGGGTGTTTGGCCTTTATGCTATAATACTGCTTCATCAGCGGAGTTTCAACGTACCTGGGAAGCTCTGACATCAGTTAATATTTTCGACTGTAAGGTAATAATCCGGCATAAAACAAAGATACATTCCCGGCAATACTTATAAAAGTGATTGTTAATAATATTACAATTTTTGCATATATGCCTGCCTTCTCTGTTGCACTCTGTGAAAACTCAGTGATCTCTGTGTAACAAAAAGAACATGTACAGATAGCACAGAGACCCTAAGAGGGTCGAAGAGCTTCAAAGAGTATACCCTTAATAAAGACAAAAGTCATTTATTCTGACCGGAACATTCTATATCTTTGTTCCTTATTACCACATCATTATATGAAAAAGGCACTTATACTCGGAGCAGGGCTTGTGGCAAAACCATTGGTGGAATATCTTCTCGGAAAAGAGATCCCGATAACGATAGCATCTCCAATGAAACAGAGAGCTGATGCAATGATCAACAATCATCCTCTCGGCTCTTCTGTCGACTGGTCAATGGATGATCCCGTGGAGCTTGACCGGATGATTTCCGGGCATGATATAGTTGTAAGCCTGCTGCCATATAAGTACCATGCTGAAATTGCAAAAATCTGCATTAGGCATAAAAAATCACTTGTCACCACATCTTATGTTCAGCCTGAGATGAAGCAGCTGAACCAGGCAGCAAAGGATGCAGGCGTTCTTCTTCTGAATGAACTGGGTCTCGATCCGGGAATTGACCACATGACAGCGATGAAATTAATTGATTACGTGCACCTTAAAGGCGGCAAAGTTGAAAAGTTCTACTCACTATGCGGAGCACTGCCGGCTCCTGAATGTGCTGACAATCCGCTGAAGTATAAATTCAGCTGGAGTCCGAAAGGTGTAATACTTGCAAGCTGCAACAGCGCTCTTTACAGGAAGGAAGGAAAAGAGACCTTCATTGATGCCGTAAACCTTTTCAAGGACAGATTTTCCTACAATTTTCCGGGCATTGGTGAGCTTGAGGTCTATCCGAACAGGGATTCAATCAGCTATATTGATATTTACGACATCCCCGGAGTGAATACAATGTTCAGGGGTACTCTCAGATATAAGGGCTGGTGTGAAACACTTGATGCCATGAAAAGTATAGGCATGCTCGATGACACACCGGGAGACTATGAAAGGATGAGCTATGCACAATTCCTGGCTGAAAGGGCAGGCATCGGAAAAATTGATCTGCGTAAAAACCTGGCTGCTAAACTTGGTATTTCAGAATCATCCGTTGCAATTCAATCGCTTGATTTTCTCGGTTTCTTTGATGATGAAAAGCTCCATTACCAGGAAACGACACCCTTTGAGATCACCTCCGACAGGATGATAAAAAAAATGATGATGCACGATAATGAACGTGATGTTGTTCTATTGCAGCATATAATTCTTGCATCCTATCCCAATGGCACCAGGGAAGTAATAAAATCCTCGATGACCGATTTCGGATCACCGGCAACAAATACTGCAATAGCAAGGACTGTTGCACTGCCGGCCGCTATAGCAGTCAGACTGATTCTTGAAAACAGGATAATGCTCAGCGGGGTTTACAGACCGGTATTATCTTCAATTTACACTCCTGTTCTGAATGAACTTCAGGCACTTGGAATAAAGATGGATGAGAATTACGGACTTCCGGAAAATGAGATGATAGATGAATAATTCGTTAATCAAAACTTAAGGTAGAAATCTCCTGTAAGTTTCCTGTACTCATCGGTAAACTCGTGCCTTTTGCCAAACTCTACTGTAAGGAACTTTTCAGAAGTTCTGACCCTTTTACGGCCAAAGCGCATTACAAGTCTCCGGACTTCAGATGTTGGCATAGGCCTTATTTTCAATAAATCATGGCAATAAAAACCATATTCAGCAGCTTCAGCAAGGAAGATATTCCCTTCAGCATAAGGCAGAATAAGTTGCAGGAAACCTTCTTCATTCAACAGTGAATCAAGGCTTTTGAGAATATCCGTAGAACCGAGACTGATATCATGGCGTGTTACTGACTTCCTGTAATCGGGATTGACAAGTGATCCTGAAAAATAAGGAGGATTTGTAACTATAAGGTCAAACTTTTCTGCACTTCTAAAATCCTGAAGAGCTGATTCATATACAGTTATCCTATTCTTCCAGGGGCTTCTGTTAATATTTTCACAGCACTGGAGAAATGATTCATGATCAGGTTCTATGGCCACAATCTCTGCCTGACTTCTCTGAGCCAGCATAAGAGCTATCAGACCGGTTCCTGAACCAATGTCAAGTATTCTCTTTGCACCTGAAACATCAGCACAGGCACCAAGAAGGACTCCGTCAGTTCCCACTTTGAAAGAAGCGTTCTCCTGATTTACAGTGAATTGCTTGAATGTAAAATAATTATTGGGCATCAGGCGGAGATGATTTTCGCATTAACTCCCAGTCCAAACAGGGCAAAATCATATTTAACCGGATCAGCAGGATCAAATGAGCGCAGGGCACTATCAAGTTCCTCAACTGCTTTTGCATCATTCTGTTTCCGGGTGAGTATGCCCAGTTGCCTGGCAATGTTGCCTGAATGAACATCCAGTGGGCAGGAGAGCACTGATGGAGAAATTGACTTCCATATTCCGAAATCAACACCCCTGTCATCATTGCGGACCATCCACCTTAAAAACATATTTATCTTCTTTGCAGCCGAACCTTTGTACGGATCTGAAACATGCTTCTCTGTCCTGGAGCTGTGAGGTAATTCAAAAAAGACATTTTTCAGTTCATGAATAGCCGGCTGAAGTGAATCACTTGTTTTATGTTTAATAAAAACAGCTTCAAGTCCGCCCTTCTTCCTGTAAATATTTCTCAGTGCATGAAGGAAATACAAAAGATCTTCAGAGTTGAATGTACGGTGTACGAACTTGTCCATCCTGGCAAGATCCCTGGTATTAAAATTCATAATAAAATCGTATGGAGCAGCATCCATCAGCTCCATAAGACGGTTAGCATTTCTCAATATCATAGTCCGGTTGCCCCAGGCTATTGTTGCAGCAAGAAAGCCTGAAATCTCAATATCTTCCTTTTTTGAGAAACGGTGGGGGATGCTTACCGGATCATGTTCAATAAATGACGGCCGGTTATAAAGATCAGCCTTCTCGTCGAGAAATTCCTTCAGTTCATACTTTTTTGGTCTCATTCCCTTAAATTGGTGATTATAAAATTAAGGAAATATGATTAAAAATCATGCTACACTAATTATACATAGAAACACGTACCTCAGATTGATGATTCTAAATTACAAGGCAGTTATTGAAAAAATAGAAGGCTGAATAACAACAGGGTGTTGCTATTGAGTTTCTAATAACCTTCTAATCAAATTCTAATTATCGCATAAAGATTCATTTGTAATATTGAAAGAGTATTATTATATCATTCAAAATTTAGCATGAAATTGCCAATATTATCGAATCAAAACACAAGAAAGCATTATGGCAATATCAAGGCTTAAAATAGTATGAATTAAAACAAGAAAATGAGAGCATTAATAGGTTTTTTGGCATTTTTGGCAATAGTCCTGATTGCTGTAACAATGTTAGTTAATGAATGGATTAAAAAGCATAAAAAAAATGATAATAAAAGAACAACCAAATAAAGCTTAAAAACTTTCATATAACGAAGGATGATCTTAACAAAACTTTATAAAGAATTCTTCAATAGCGAGAAAGCGGGGGGGCTAATTTTGATCGCCATGACAATCCTGTCATTGTTTCTGGCTAATTCACCCTGGCAATATGGATATGCGGATTTTTGGAATCTGAAATTTGGCGGACATACTACCGTACATTGGATTAATGACGGACTTATGAGCATATTTTTTCTGCTTATTGGTCTGGAATTGGAGCGGGAAATATATCAGGGAGAACTATCAAACTTAAAGAAAGCTTCTCTCCCTATTTTTGGTGCGCTAGGTGGGATGATTATTCCAGCAGCAATTTACCTGTTGCTTAATTTTGGCACTAACACTCAATCTGGAGCAGGGGTTCCAATGGCGACTGATATCGCTTTTGCAATCGGCATTCTGTCTCTTTTAGGCAAACGCGTGCCTGCTTCTTTAAAAATTTTCTTAACAGCCATGGCTGTAATTGACGATTTGGGTGCAATCATAATTATTGCAGTTGCATATTCGACCTCACTTTCAATTATTAACCTTTTAATTGCTTTAGGAATATTCTGCTTTTTGTTAATCTTAAACAGATTAAAAGTACACAACCTGATTCCATATTTATTTGGAGGTGTGATAATGTGGTATTTCATGTCAATTTCCGGAATACATCCTACACTTAGTGGTATTTTATTGGCTTTCACAATCCCATTTGGGGATGGAAGCGAGAAGTCACCCTCATATATTCTTCAACATATTCTACATAAACCAGTTGCATTAATAATTCTGCCCTTGTTTGCTTTAGCTAATACAGGTATTAAAATTGAAAGTAATTTGTTAAATGGCTTAAGTCAGGAATATGGATTAGGAATTATGGCTGGTTTAGCAATTGGAAAACCTCTGGGAATATGGCTTTTTTCGTTAATTGGAGTCTGTATCGGCATGAGTTCCTTACCATCGGACCTGAACTGGAATATTATTATTGGAGTAGGTTTTCTGGGAGGTATAGGATTTACCATGTCTATTTTCATCAACAATCTTGCATTTGATATTCCAGAAATAGTCAATACTGCAAAAATTGCAATCTTCATTGGCTCATTTGTCGCCGGGGCAATTGGATTATTTTGGTTGAAAATCACTCTGCAGAAGCCACGTATTGTTGAGAATAATCATGATTTAATTGAAGGATGATATTGGAAATTAATTAGATGACATGAAAGCCTATAGCTCATTTACAATAAGCCCGTCTTTAATCTTAAGTATCCTGTCTGACATTTCGGCAAGCTGCCGGTCGTGTGTGACAATTATTATTGTCTGGCCGAAAGTATCTCGCAGCCTGAAGAAGAGCTTATGAAGTTCGTTTTTGTTTTCTGTATCAAGATTTCCCGAGGGTTCATCAGCAAGAATTACCGAAGGATTATTCACAAGAGCCCTGGCAACAGCAACTCTCTGTTGCTCTCCTCCGCTCAGCTCTGACGGCTTGTGATCCATCCTTTCAGTCAGGTTAAGAAAGCCGAGGAGCTCCTTTGCCCTGTCTTCAGCCTCAGCCTTCCCCTTACCTGCAATAAATGATGGTATACATACATTTTCAAGGGCTGTAAACTCAGGAAGAAGCTGATGAAACTGGAATACAAAACCAATATTGGTGTTTCTGAAAGACGCCAGGCTTCGTCCCTTAAGGCTGCTTACATCAGTATTGTCATAGAAAATTTTACCCTCATCAGGTTTATCAAGTGTTCCAATTATCTGCAGAAGGGTTGTTTTTCCGGCGCCGCTTGCACCGACTACTGAAACCACCTCCCTGTCCTTGATTTCAATGTCTATTCCTTTCAGGACCCTGAGATCTCCGTATGCCTTTGTTATGCCTGTGGTTCTGATCATAAGCTGGTGTCAGGAAGCAGGTAAGGATTTCAGTCGGTATATCCACGGTAATTTCCGTCGGAAACGACATCATTACCGTAGTTTATTGTTGCCTGCGTATTCTGTGTACCCTGTGTATCCGTTGTATCCTGTGTACTCTGGGTTCCCTGGTTAAGATTATCTGCAGCTTCCTTTGCGTCATTCTGAATTGTTCCGGCGACATCATTTACTTCATTCCTTACCTCGGAAGTCATATTATTGACATCGCTTTTTATCGATTCTGAGACCTCATTAACGTCCCTGTTAATTTTGTCAGAGACTTCAGTAACATCTCTTTTTATTGAATCGGTGACATCATTCATATCTCTTCTGATGTCCGCAGTGCTTGTTTCCAGCTCTCGCTTAATTTCGTCAGTCGCTTTTCTAAAATCCCTCATTCCCTTGCCAAGTGTTTTGGCAATATCAGGCAGCTTCTCTGCTCCAAACAGAAGTAGTGCAACTATAATTATTACGAATATCTCCGGTCCGCTCATATCAGACTGATTAATTATCCTTCAAGTGTATCGGACAAAGTTAGAAAAGTTTAATAATATTCATATAAGTTTGTCGCCGGCAGGGAAATAAAAAAAGGGGCCGGTTAAAGCCCCTCCTGTTAAATATTGTTAATCCTTAGTATTTTAGTCCTTTCTTCGATGAAGTATCATATACAACAGCAGTTGCAACAAAGATTGAAGAATAGGTTCCTACTATAATACCGATAATCATTGCAAAGAGAAATCCTCTGATTGTTGCTCCTCCGAAGAAAAACATTGCAATAAGTACAAGTATTGATGTCATACCTGTATTCAGTGTACGGCTGAGTGTGTCATTCAAAGCCATATTAAGCACTTCATTTGTAGGTCTTTTCCGGTGCAGCGGCAGGAATTCCCTGACCCTGTCGAACACAACAACCGAGTCGTTAACAGAATAACCAATAACAGTAAGTATTGCCGCGATAAATGCCTGGTCAATTTCCATTGTGAATGGAAGAATACCCCAAAGCAATGAATAGATACCTATCACTATCATAGCATCATGTGCAAGTGCGACAACAGCTCCTAGCCCATACTGCCAGTTTCTGAAACGCATGAAAATATAGAGGAATACTATAAGAAGTGAAATGCCAACTGCCCAGACAGCCTTTCTCGTGATGTCGCTGGCAATTGTAGGTCCAACTGTTTCTGAGCTCACCCTGTTTTGCGAAAGGAATTGTTCCCTTGTTACGTTGGATCCAAGCATTGTTTTTAAACCGTCATACAGGGCTGTTTCAACTTCATCATCAACCCCTGTCTGGTCAATTTTATACTTTGTTGTTATCCTTACCTGGTTTGAACTACCGAATGTAACCACCTGAGGAGCTTCGCCAAAAGCCACGGTAAGTGCTGAAGATACATCCTCAGTTTTTACAGGGGCTGCAAATCTTACAACATAGGTACGGCCTCCGGAGAAATCAATGCCCGGATTCAGACCACGTATAAACAATGAAGCAATTCCGATAATTGTAATCCCTATCGAAATAGCATAGAAGATCTTCCTCTTCCCAATGAAATCAATATTAGTATTTTTAAGAATATTTGCAGTAATCTTGATTGAAAAGCTGAGATTTGCATTTCTCTTCAGAAGGCCTTCATAGATAAGCCTTGTTATATAGATTGAGCTGAAAAGTGAAGTAAAAATACCTATTACAAGAGTTGTTGCAAATCCTTTTATCGGACCTGTACCAAAAACATAGAGAACAACCCCCGTAAGAAGTGTGGTGATATTCGAGTCAAGAATAGCTGAAAGGGCTCCCTTGTAACCGTCGGCTATTGCAAGCTTTACACCTTTTCCGGCTCTCAGCTCTTCACGTATCCTTTCATATATGAGCACGTTTGAGTCGATAGACATACCTATTGTAAGAACGATACCGGCAATACCCGGCAGGGTAAGAACAGTACCAAGTGATGCAGATACTCCCATCATAAGGAAAACGTTGGCAAACAAAGCAATGTCAGCAATCGATCCGGCACTGCGGCTGTAATAGAACAGCATGTATGCGAGAACGATAATAAATGCAATAA
>CAZEYY010000090.1:0-15528 GCA_964516485.1 uncultured Rikenellaceae bacterium | reverse complement strand
CGCCCAAGGCCCGTCATGCAAAATCAAAAGCCCGTCTGGGAGCCTATGAAAATCTCCTTAACCAGGATGTTAAGCAGAAGGAGGAAAAACTGGAGATCTTCATACCAAACGGACCCCGCCTCGGCGATAAGGTTATTGAAGCAAAATCGCTTACAAAGGCCTTTGGTGATAAACTCCTGTTTGAAAACCTCGACTTCAACCTGCCTCCTAACGGGATAGTGGGAGTAATTGGACCTAACGGCGCCGGAAAGACGACCCTGTTCAGGATGATTATGGGTCAGGAGCCGGCAACAAGCGGAACATTTACTGTCGGCGAGACTGTAACCACAGGATATGTCGATCAGGCCCATGCTGCGATAGATCCTGCAAAAACTGTATATGAAGTTATTTCAGGTGGTCAGCAGGATGTTATGGTTGGCAACAGGCTTGTTAATGCCAGGGCTTATGTTGCACGGTTCAATTTTACAGGAGCCGACCAGGAAAAGAAATGCGGTGTGCTTTCAGGAGGAGAAAGAAACAGGCTGCACCTGGCTCTTACCCTGAAATCAGGTGCTAACGTCCTGCTTCTCGACGAACCTACAAACGATATTGATGTCAATACTTTAAGAGCCCTCGAGGAAGGTCTTGAGAACTTTGCCGGCTGTGCCGTAATTATATCTCACGACAGATGGTTCCTCGACAGGGTAGCCACTCATATTCTAGCCTTCGAAGGTGATTCAAGGGTTGTATGGTTCGAGGGAACCTACTCTGACTATGAGGAAAACCTTAAACGCAGGGTGACTGATACTACCCCGGTAAGGATCAAGTATAAGAAACTGGGGTAGGAAGGCTGTAAGAAGGCTGTAAAGGCAGTAGAGGCTGTAAAAGCTATAAAGCCTCTAAAGCCTCTAAAGCCTCTAAAGCTTTCCTACATCTGGCATTCAAGAGCTTTCCTTGTAGTCTCCGGAGTAGTAAGTCCGCGATCGCCCATTGAAAGCCATTTTCTGTCTTCGAATCTTTTTACGATACGGTCAATTGTATCTTTTTTAACCTGATAATCCGACAGTCTTGTGCCGACTCCCAGTGACTGGAAGAATTTTTCTGTTTTTTCAATAGCTGCATCTGCCTTCTCATCATCACTGCCGGTCTTTACTCCCCACACCCTTTCAGCATACTGAACCAGCTTTCCTTTCTTTTCTTCCTTAAGTGTTTTCCATAGTCCCGGGAGCACTATCGCAAGCGTACGGGCATGATCAATACCATGAAATGCGGTGAGTTCATGACCAATTGAATGTACTGACCAGTCGCCGGGTACTCCGCAGCTTATTAGTCCGTTAAGGGCCATTGTTGCGCTCCACATGAGGTTTGACATTGCTTCATAGTCATCAGGTTTAGCATATACTTTAGGTCCTTCCTCAATCAGAGTGATCATTATTGCTTCTGCGAACCTGTCCTGAATAGGGGCATTTACAGGATAGGTAAGATACTGTTCGGTAACATGTACAAATGCGTCTACTATGCCGTTTGCAACCTGTTTCTGGGGCAGCGTGCCGGCTGCATCAGGCAGCAGGATTGAAAACTTCGGGAACACAGGAGTTACAGAAAATGCAAGTTTCTCTTCTGTTGATTTCCTGCTTATTACAGAATTTTTATTCATCTCTGTCCCGGTTGCCGGCAGGGTAAGTATGCAACCGAAGGGAACTGCTTCCTTCACCTCAGCTTCCTCTGCCAATATCTTCCATGGATCACCGTCTTTAAAAGGCACTGCAGCCGCTATGAATTTTGTGGCGTCAATTACCGAGCCTCCGCCTGCAGCCAGGATATAATTGATTTTCTTCTGTCTGATTATCTCCACTGCCTTCATTGAAGTCTCATAAGTGGGATTAGGCTCAATGCCTCCGAATTCTGTCAGGTCAAATCCTTTCAGTGAGGATTTAACACTGTCATACACACCGTTCTTAAATATGCTTCCTCCGCCGTAGATAAGAATAACCCTGCTTCCGGCCGGTATCAGCTCACTGAGCTTTTTAACCTGATCCTTACCGAAAAGCACCTTAACCGGATTATAAAATTCAAATTCTTTCATATCATTTCATATTTATATCAGTTCCGAAAAATACCAAATAAATAAACCACAAAGCAGGAAATATGTTTAATACGAAGCATTTTTTCAAGCCAGCCTGCTAAGCAGTTAAGCAGTTTAGCTGTTTAGCCGTTTAGCAATTAAGCAGCTAAGTTGCTAAATTGCCAAGCTGCTAAGTTTTATTTTTTTGGATCAGAATGAAGTGTTTCAATAATCACTCCGAGTGCATCCTTTGTATCGTGGTAAATGTATGTTCCGTCAAGTGAATCATACTTACCCTTATGGAAAACCGGATATCCTGCCTTTTCCAGCGCCTCAGTAGTTTTATCCTGATCAACTACCTGGAAGCCCAGATGCTGTACTCCTTCTCCATTTGTATCCAGCCATTCTTTCCAGCTTGTGCCCTCGCTTACCGGCTGAAGAAGTTCAATAACAACCTGTCCGAGGTTGAAGAAGGTAAGCTTCACCTGACCTTCTGATGGTTTTCCGCGATAGAACTCATTTACTTCATGACCCGGCCTGGTAGTGCTGATTTTAGGAACAGGCATGCCGAGCAATTCTGCCCACATTTTGCTGCTTGCTTCTATGTCCTTAACGACGAGGGCGACCTGGACGATTTTCTTGAATCCAGGATCATTATATTCTAACTTTTCCGGAGCATTCTGCGACCAGGCTGACAGTGCCAGGGAGAAAAGAAGAATAAAGGTCAGAGCTGAAGTTAATGTTTTCATAGCTTAAGGGTTTAATTGTTAAAACATTATAAATATCATAAAAATCGGAAAATAATACCAGCTCTTTGCAGGAAGTAAGGGTCAAATTTGCTTAATTTAACACATTGTACCGACCAGCAGGGTATTTTATGAAACTGAAACTTACAAGAGGAGAGGCTATAAAAACGATGGGATCGATTGCCGCCGGTCTGCCTTTCATTAATACAAGCCTTAATAATATGGAACAGCCGCTTAAAATGACTGATGAACAGGTATTGCAGAAAGCAATAAGTGAGCTGGAATATCTTACTCCGGCAGAAAAATTCATTGTCCAGAGAAGAGGAAATCCCGTATTGTCAGAACTGCCTGAAGAAAAACTTTCCTCAATAGGACTGACACGGGAAACATGGAAGCTTGAAATAGCTGCTGATGAAGAAAGCAATCCGGAGCTTGGAAATCCGATGACTGCAGAACGCGGCAATGCCTTTACCTGGAATGATCTTATGAAGCTTGCAGAAACCAGGGCTGTCAGATATCTTCATGTGCTTTCGTGCACAAATGCAAAGAAGCTCTACGGAATGGGCTTATGGGAAGGAGTGCCGCTGAGGGATGTATTGTGGAAAGCCGGACCAAAGAACAATATCAGAAGAATATATTATTACGGCTATCACAATAATGAACCTTCACAGATCTTTAAAAGCTCAATTCATATCAGCCGCGTTCTTGAAGAAGCTCCCGGTGAATTGCCGGTAATGCTCTGTTACAGGCTGAACGGGAAATGGATCTCACATGCAAATGGTGGTCCTGTAAGGCTTTTTGTTCCCGGATATTACAGCAACAGGTCAGTAAAATGGCTGCAGAAAATTATTGTCACCAATAGTTTTCATGCAAATGATACCTATGCAGAAGGCAACAATGACGTTGAAGGACCACTGAAAACAACTGCAAAATTCATAAGCGTACCTGAGAAAGTAAGTTCAGGAAATTCTTTTGCATTTACAGGACTTGCCCAGGTAGGCCCCTCAGGATTAGCCAGGGTTCAATACTGGGTAAAGCCTGCCGGTCAGCCTTTGCCCGAAAATGACCCTTACCTGGCAACAGTTGAATGGAAGGATGCCAGGATACTTCCTCCTCCCGAAAAATGGGGCAGTGATCTTCCCGATGGTAAACTGCCTCCTGTTATGCAGTTTGACAGTAAAACCGGCAAACCACTTTCCTGGCCGATTACTAATTGCATTGTACACTGGGCCGCTCTGGGAAATGTGCCTTCCGCAGGTGAGTATGAAGTCCGGTGCCGGACAATAGACTCAAACGGTATTGCCCAGCCAATGCCCAGACCATTTGGCAGATCGGGTATGAATATAATTGAAACTGTTAAGTTCGTTGCAGAATAAGCTGTTTGCTGTTATTTAATTAACAATACCTGAAAATGAAAACATATCATTTTTTTCTCTTTCCTGCTGCTTTCATAATTTCGTTTTTTATTCTTTATGCCTGTTCTTCAGATCATTCTAAAGAAAATAGAGTCAGGGGTTTTGTTGATCATGGAGTGCTCAAGGTTGATAAAAACGGGAGGTATTTTGAATTTGCTGACGGGACACCGTTTGTGCCGGTGGGACTGAATCATTTCCTTATCTACAGGAAAGGTCATGATATTGATTCGATGATGCGTTTATGGTCGCAGAATGGAGTGAATTATCTCCGAATCTGGGCAGGTCTCGGAGCAGACCCCGAAATTGAAGTGGGAGTGTTTGATGAAAAACAGATGCAAGCACTTGACAGTGTTATTTACTATTGCACAAAGTATGGCATCCATCTGAATATAAGCTTCTGGAATGAGAACTGCATAAGGGAGCAGAAGGGCGACTGGGGCTGGAACGGGAAGGATCAGATTTACAACAAAGACCACAGCAAATCCGGAACGACAACAAATGCCGATGATATGAGGGATACCCTTCATACTGCAACCTGGAATGCTATGAAGAACAGGTATGCATATTTTGTGAACCGCTGGAAGGATAAGCAAATAATCATAATGTGGGACCTTGCCAACGATTCAAAGAAAACTGATGCCTGGAAAGCCGGGATGTACGATTATGTTAAGAAACTTGATGGAACCAGTCGCTTTGTAACTTTCCAGTACAATACCGGCATTGATCCGAAAGGTGAGATGGATTGCGGTTCTGTGCGCATATATGGGTATAATCCTGCAGGGAACGATCCTGAAGTGATGATGACAGCTCTTGCTACTCGTATAAAAGAGGCAATTGCTCATGGCGATCCTGTTTATGTTGGTGAAGGAGGCATGGATTATCCCGATAATACTGAGTACAATTTTGAACGAGGCTTCCTGCATTTTCTATGGGCTCCGGTTGCTGTTGGAGCTGCGGGTAACCTTCACCCATGGGTTTCACCGCCGACCTGGCCTGAACTGACCGAACAAAAACTCAATTGGATTAAAAACTTCAGCGACTTCTGCCAGACAGTTAAATGGAATGAATTCAACAGCAGGAATATTGATGAAAAAGTAAAACCTTCTGATAAAAATGTAAAAGTCTTTGCATGTGCTGACAGTAAAGAGATGCTCCTTTATCTAATGAATGATGACCCGCAGGATAAGTTTGAACCACTGAAAACCACACTGACAGTTACGTCAGATATGGAAGCCGGTAAATACAGGATTGAATGGATTGATATACGCACAGGTAAAATATTGAGTAGTAAAAAGATATCTTCCTTCCCTGCTGAAATCACAACACCTGAATTCCGGGATGGCATTTTTGGTCACATCAGGAAGGTAGAATGAAATAACAACTAATTCCAATTCACAGTCTGTCTCCTGTTCTTCGCTCCCCTTGGGGCAGGGGTAAACGAAGAACAGGAGACAGAATGTGGTATAAACTTTTATGGAAAAAACAACTATAGTCCTTATTGTTTGTGCGGTTTACTTTTCAGTTCTGATAACATCAGGACTTATTCTTTCATCAAGAAACAAAAAGACATCTGATTACCTGGTGGCGGGACGAAAGCTTAATCTGCCCTTTACAGTTGCAACTCTTTCCGCCGTGCAGATTGGTGCAGGTATAATACTTGGAGGATCCTCAAACGGCGCTGAGATGGGTGTCTGGCCGGGAATGTGGTATGCCATAGGATGCGGAGGAGGGCTTATCCTTGCCGGACTACTTGTTGCAGGGAAGCTCAGGCAGAAGGAGAGTTTTGTTCCGCTTGATTTTTATGAAACCCGTTACGGATCGAATAAATGGGTGAGGATCTGGGCCTGGCTGAGCAATGTCCCAAGCCTTCTTGGTATTTTCATTGCGCAGCTGCTGGCATGTGGAAATATCCTTTCAGGTTTCGGTATTTCATTCACAACAGGAATTATAATCTGTGCTTCAGTTATTCTTATTTACGCAACTTTTGGCGGGATGTGGGGTATTGTAATGACTGACCTTGTGCAGACATCGATTATCATAATAAGCATTCCGGTCATTGCTATTGCTTCACTTTCGTTGCTTAGTGCAGGAGGATACTCAGCAGCCAGAATATATTCAACACCTTTCATTCCTTCCGGAACTTTTGTGAAATTCATTTACCTTGTTGTACCGTTTCTTCTGGCGATATCAGTTTCTTATGATGCCTATATCCGCTACCAGTCGGCAAAAGATGCTTCAACTGCAAAATGGGGATGCATAATTGCAGGTGTTGTGGTAATAGTTATCGGCATACTGACCTCAACGGTAGGAGCAGTTACACGGACACTTTATCCTGAAGTGAAGGATGGAGTTTTCTCATTTATGGTCATGCAGTCACTGCATCCGGTTGTTGCGGGAGTCGTTATAGCAGCAATACTTGGCGCATCTATGTCGAGTGCATCAGGACTGCTTATTTCTCTCGGCGCGACTTTCTCGCGCGATTTCTACAACAGGTTCCTTCATCCCGAATCAAAGCTTGATGACCTGCCACTTTCAAAAACTGTTTCACGGCTCGCAATAGGGCTGAGTGCAGTGGCAGGGATACTTCTTTCATTTAAAGTCACAAGCATACTTGATGCAATAATAATTTTCAATTATCCCTATATGGGCAGTCTCCTAGTTCCCCTTCTTGCCGGTGTGCTGTGGAAGGGAGCCACAAAAAAGGGAGCAGTAGCTGCAATGTTCACAGGTGGCGCAATAGGAGTGGGAGCATTTCTTGGAGGAATACCAGGTCCGCTTAACGGCTGGGTAAAGCCCGATCTCGGGCTGTTCTTTGCCTATACAGTGTCTCTGTTTGTTTTGGTAATTGTAAGTAAGTCAGATAAAAGCAAAATAGTTTAAGATATGCATAATTTCAAATGGCCTTACCCGCTTGAGTATGACAGGGAAGAGATAATCACTGCCGATGTGCTTGTGCTGGGTGGTGGCGTTGCCGGTTGCATGGCTGCAATTTCTGCTGCCAGGAGAGGGCAAAAGGTGGTTCTTGTTGAAAAAGGGGCAACGAAGATGAGCGGGGCAGGTGGCTCCGGAAGTGACCACTGGGAGTCAGCTGCAACAAATCCGTGCTCAGGTGTCAGTCCTGAAGAACTGACACAGGCCATGCTCGAAGACAATGGAGGATATAATAACGGTATAAGCCATTACATAGAATGCCGTGAAGGATATGACCGTCTTCTCGATATTGAGAGAATGGGAGGTAAGATAAGAGATACCGAAGATGAGTTTAAGGGAGCTGCCTTCAGGGATGAGAAAACGAAATTCCTCTTTGCTTATGATTACAGGAGCAGGATCACTTTCCGCGTATGGGGTACGACATTCAAACCGGCAATGTACAGGGAGCTGAAAAAACTCGGTGTTAAAATAGTTGACAGGGTCATGGCCACATCACTGCTTACTGAAAATGGCAGGAATGGAGCTAAATGCGTGGGTGCAACAGGCATTCATACCCGTACTGGCAAATTCTTTATATTCAGGTCAAAAGCCACAATAATGTGTCTTTCACGGCCTGCAAGGATATGGCTCTTTTCATCTGACCATACAGGTCTGTGCGAGTTCAGGCCACCCCAGTGCATTGGCGATGGTCACGCAATGGGCTGGAGAGCGGGAGCAGAATTCGCAATGATGGAAAAGTCGGTAGGTGCGGAATTCTCTGCATCAGGACGAAGCTACCCTCCTTATGGGGCAGGCAACAATCACAATACCTGGTATGGAGCTTCAATAATCGATTCAGAAGGAAAGGAAATTCCTTATGCCGACAGAGATGGCAGGATACTGAATTCAGTCGAAGACAGGTTTCTCCCATCTGAAAACCAGGCATTTTTTCTTAAAGGAGGAGCAATTGATGATCCTTCATACAAAATAGCAGGGCCCGAAACCCTATCTTTTTCAAAAATGCTGGAACAGGGATATAAGCTTCCTTTCTATGCCGACCTCTCAGAAATGCCTGAAATGGAGAGGAAGGCCATCTGGGGTCTTATGGTCGGGGAGGAGGGCAAAACCCGTGTGCCTGTTTATGAAAACTATAAGGAGGCCGGATTTGACCCTGAGAGACACGTTCTCCAGTGTTATGGCACCGGATGGACCTCGGCAAGCTTTCTGCCCCAGGAAAGGCAGCTTTTTGGCCTTCCCGGGGGTTTTATGAACGACTGGCACCTTGCTACAAATATTGAAGGATTATATGCAGCAGGCGATGCACTATATGCATCGAACTGTTTCGGACATGCTGCAGCAACAGGCTATTATACAGCACGACATGCATCCCGGTATGCATCATCTTCAGTGCTCGTTGATTTTGACAGGTCGCAGGCTGAAACGGAGAAAAAACGGATCTATGCCCCGCTGGGAAACAGGCCTGAGAACTCAATCGGATGGAAGGAGCTTAACCAGGGCATCTCAAAGACAATGCAGAATTATTGCGGGGAGGTCAAATATGCCGATCTCTTAAAAACAGGTCTGCAAAGACTTAAGGAATACGAAGAGGACATTGTTCCAAAGACCTTTGCTTATAATCCGCATGAGCTGACACGACTGCTTGAGGTCTTTGATATTCTTACAGTATCAGAAATTATACTTCATGCCAGCCTGGCCAGAAAAGCCAGCTCCAAAGCACTCTCCTTTAAAAGGGGGGATTTTCCCGATCAGGAACAAGCTGAGCATAAAAAGCTTATTATTATCAGGCAGCTTGACGGGCAGATCATTCTTTCCGAAAAACCTGCAGATTTTTTCGGAGATCTGAAAATGAATTACCTGGAACATAACAGTGATTACAAGGGAGGATTTTAACATGGACAGTAATATAAGAATTCAGTTTCCCGAGATGCCTGCATCGAAGCCCATAATATTTGATGAAGAAAAATGCATCGGCTGCAACAGATGTGTTGAGATATGCCAGGTTGATCTTTTCATTCCGAATCCTGTAAAAGGCAGGGTCCCGCTTGTTCTTTACCCGGGTGAATGCTGGTACTGTGGCTGCTGTGTTGTTGTATGTCCTGCTGAAGGTGCAATCACAATGCGACACCCCCTTATGAACCAGGTTCACTGGATTGAGAAGAGTGAGCTTTTGAAGAAGAAGGAATAATTTCCTCCGGATTACATCACTTTGGTTCGTTTTTTGATTTTATTCCTGTGTAGTGCATTACAGGTTTCTAAACATTAAAAATCAATATCATGGAAAATGAACTAAAGCAGACTCCGGGTTTCGATGATATAGTATTTGAAATCAGGAACAAGGATTACGGCGCCTATACTCTCAGGAAAGACTATAACCGTAATGTAATAATATCACTTGCAATAGCTCTTTTTATAATGTCGGCTGGCGTAATTGCTCCCTTTCTTTCTGCGAAAGCCGGGGGGCATGGAATTGACGGACAGGGACAGGATGTGCTGATTGTTCTGGAACAGATTGACATGCCCGATGGCGCTGTTGTTCCTCCTCCACCTCCACCTCCGCCTGTGCAGGAAGTGTCTCAGCAGGTTAAATATATTCCGCCTGTTGTTGTTGACTCATTAAAACCTGAGGACCAGGGACAGCTTATGGCAGCCGTTGAGGCACAGGCAATAATTCAGGATGACCGGGTTATTGAAGTTATTCCTGAAACCGGAACTGAAGTCCAGGTGCCAGACTCCCCATCCGAACCGTTCATTTATGTTGAAGAAATGCCTGAACCACCGGGAGGTGACGCCGGTTTGCTGAGTTATATCGCAGAAAATATTGTTTATCCCGATGTTGCCAGAGAGAATAATATACAGGGAAAGGTTATTGTCAAGTTCTGTGTCACATCAAAGGGAGGCATCGATATGGTAAGCGTTCTCAAGGGAGTTGATGCATCTCTCGATGAAGAGGCATTAAGAGTCGTTAAGACCCTTCCGGCTTTCAAACCCGGCAAACAGGGTGGTAAGGCTGTTCCGGTATGGTTCACTGTACCCATTGTGTTTAAGCTGAATAATTAAGGTACGGCGCAGGGAATATGGTGAAGGTTTTCTTTTTCAGGCTGATCCGTGACAAGGCCGGCAGGTTCATTGCTGAAGCCGGGAAGCACTGAAAACCAAAAATCGTAAAATACTTTTACAGATAACTGTCCTAAATATTTACAAACCGGGAATAAATGTGTTTCTAAATAGCTGATATTCAGTTATCTGCAAATATGGCATCATTTTGGAAAACATCATCAGGAAGCTATAAGAATATGGCTTTGACTGTGGTGGCGGATATTATTAAGTAAAGCTTAAAAAACAAAAAGATGCTGAAATATGACTTTAAAATATTTCTCAGAAAGATACTCCGGTATAAGAATACCTTTCTGATAAATGTAACAGGTCTGTCAACCGGACTGGCATGTGTTATCCTGATAACGCTATGGGTTACAGATGAGCTGAGCACGGACAAGTTCCATGAAAATGACAAGTCACTCCTTCAGCTTATTGAATTTACTGAAACCGATGGTACCATCCTGACCAATCCCCGTACCTCGGGTTTAACGGCAGATCAGCTGAAAAGCGAATTTCCGGAGATAAAATACAGCACAAATGTCCGTGAAACCGAGGAGATGAATATTTCCTTTGAAAACAATTATTTCAAAGCCACCGGCCTGTTTGCGGGAGGGGAATTCTTTGAAGTATTCTCCTTCCCTCTCCTTGAAGGAGATAAAAGAGCAGTTCTTGGAAACAAAAATCAGATAGTTATTTCAAGAGATATGGCCATGAAGCTTTTTGGCAGCCCCGGTTCTGCAGTCGGCAAGACAATTATGCTTCAGCAGAACAAACCCTTTACTGTATCGGGAATAGCTGAAAATGCACCTTCAAACTCATCAATTAAGTTTGATTTTGTGCTCTCCTTTGAATTTTTTAAGGAGATCAATCCGAATACGCTGAACTGGTCTTATAACACAACAAATGCCTATTTAGTACTTGAAAAAGGAACTGACCAGGAAAAATTCAATTCTAAGATCAAGGATTTTATCCGCACCAGGAGTTCCGATAAATACCGGACCCTCTCCACCCGCCTGTTTTCCGACAGTTACCTCTACAGCAACTGGGTGAACGGTGTGCAGAAGGGAGGACGGATAGATAATGTAAGAATGATTGCGCTTTTAGCCTTCCTTATCCTGCTTGTTGCCTGCATCAACTTCATGAACCTCTCAACGGCAAATGCATCGCGCCGGCTGAAGGAAATAGGATTAAAGAAGGCCCTGGGATCACACAGGAGAGGATTGATATTGCAGTTCCTCGGTGAATCGGTATTCATAACCTTTGTATCACTCATGGCAGCCCTTCTCATTGCTGATCTTCTGTTGCCTCAGTTCTGTGAGGTTACGGGAAAGCAACTGACATTTTCCTTCAGTGCACAGTACTTCATAATCATTACAGGCATTCTGTTGATCACCGGGTTAATGGCAGGAAGCTATCCCTCCCTGTATCTTTCGGGATTGAATACAATCACGGCACTGAAGGGCAAGCTGAAGATCTCTTTCGGTGAACTGTTCGCCCGCAGGGGCCTTGTCATCTTTCAGTTTGTATTATCAGTGATCCTGATAGTCTTTGTTCTTGTTATTTACTCACAGATCGAATTCATACAGAAAAAGAACCTTGGTTACGACAAGGAGAATGTTGTCTACTTTGACATTGAGAAAAATATTGCGCCGAATCTCAGCGCTTTCCTGTCGGGCCTGCAGCAGGTTGAAGGTATTGAAAAGGCAAGCAGCATAGGTACAAATATCGTTGGGGGAAACAATACATTCAATACGCTTGACTGGCCCGGGAAAACATCTGATGAAAAGGTTGTTTTCCAGATGCGTGCCGTTAACTACGGGATGATTGAATTATTCAATATCCCGGTAATAAAAGGCCGGACTTTCTCACAGGATTTCGGCGCCGACTATAACAAAATAATCTTCAACCAGGCAGCAATAGATGTGATGGGACTGCAGGATCCAATAGGCAGGGAAATTACTATCCAGGGAACAAAGCTGGAAATTATCGGGGTCACCCGGGACTTTCATTTTGCTTCGCTCTATAATGAGATAAAACCCCTGTTTTTTGTACTGAGGCCTGAATGGACGCATATAGCCATGGCTAAAATAGAAAAGGGGAAGGAACAGGTTGCGCTGAACCGCCTCAGGGATTTTTACAAACAGTATAGTCCGGGAAAACCGCTTGAGTACAAATTCCTTGATGAAACATATAAAGCCCAGTATATTGCAGAACAGAGAATTTCGACAATGGTAAGGTATTTTGCCGTTCTGGCAATACTAATATCCTGCCTGGGCCTGCTCGGACTCTCCACTTTTAATGCTGAAAGACGGAGGAAGGAGATAAGCATACGCAAGATCTTCGGACAGTCGGTAGCACGGATCACACTTATGTTATCAGGTGAATTCACGGTACTCGTACTTATATCAATCATAATTGCCCTGCCTGTTGCCCTGATAATGACAAACAGCTGGCTGTCGAGCTTTGCATACAGGGTGCCGCTGCAGATCTGGTACTACCTGGGATCCGGCATAATTGCACTGCTCATAGCAGTCCTGACAGTCGGTTCCCAGGCTATACATTCGGCCAACAGGAATCCCGTTGAAGCCCTGAGATACGAGTAAGGATTATGTAACAGAATTCTGTTTTTGATCAGTTACTGGAAAAGCCGATGAAATTGACCACCCTTAGCCGGTAGAAACTGACCACCTCAAGCCGGAGCAAACTGACCACCCCTGGCCGGAGCAAATTGACCACCTGAAAAGAGTCTTTCTCATGTTTTAGAAGTAAGCTGTGATCTTTGCTGTTTTTAAAATATTAACAGCTCGATTATGGCTAATAAAAAAACAGACATGAGTAAAATAAGACAGATGCTAAGACTATTTACACAAGGAGAAAGTAAATTAAAGATCAGTGAGTTAACCGGAGTCTCCCGTAACACATTAAAAAAGTACCTTAAAATATATACCCGGCTTGGGCTTACGCCTGAGAGGGTTGAATGCCTGAGCGATCATGACCTTGACCAGATGTTTGGCGAGAATGTTTTGCCTGAGCCATCTGATAAATACAAGGCGCTTGAGTCCTTCTTTCCCACCATGGAGAAAGAGCTTAAAAAAAGAGGTGTCACACGACATATGCTGTGGGAAAGATACATAGCAATGCATCCTGACGGTTATAAGGTATCTCAGTTTAAATATCATTATCAGCATTGGCTCAAAAGCAGCAAACCGGTCATGCATATCGAACATGCAGCCGGAGACAAGATGTATGTTGACTATGCAGGAGAAAAGCTTCATATTGTAGATATAGATACGGGGGAGGTAACAGATGTTGAAGTATTTATATCGGTGCTTGGTGCAAGCCAGCTGACATACGTGGAAGCTGTGATGAGTCAGAGCAAAGAGGACTTTATCAGTTGCTGTGAACATGCCCTTGCCTACTATGGAGGAGTACCCATGGCAATCGTCCCGGATAATCTTAAAAGTGCCGTTACAAAGAGTTCGCTTTACGAACCCACTCTTAACCAGGCCTTCGAGAACTTTGCACTCCATTACAGTACCACTATACTCCCGGCAAGATCATATAAGCCAAAGGATAAATCATTGGTAGAAGGTGCAGTTAAGATAGCATATCAGCGTATCTACTCGGTACTTGATAAAAGAGTCTTTCATACCCTTGAGGAGTTAAATGAGACGATATGGGAGATAATGGAGAAGCATAATAATACAAGGTTCTCACACAGACCTTACAGCCGCAGGGCACTTTTTGATGAGATCGAGAAAGAGGCATTGCATCCATTGCCATCACTGCCATATGAGATTAAGCGCCAGCAATACTCTACGGTATCAGTTAACTGCCATATCTGCCTTAAAGAAGATCGCCACTATTACAGCGTGCCGTACCATAACATTGGGAAAAAGATCAAGGTCATGTACACATCTATGGTAGTTGAGATCTTCCATAATTATGTGCTTATTGCCAGGCATGCAAGGAACAGGAAGACTTATGGTTACACGACCGAGCCTGATCACCTTGCCACCACGCACAAGTACCTTACGGAGTGGAACCCTGACCGGTTTATCAAGTGGGCTGAATCGATAGACACAATCGTCAAACAATTTATCACGGGTCTTATGGATAGTAAATCTCACCCGGAGCAGGCATACAAAGCCTGTCAGGGAGTCCTTGGCTTTGAACGCAAGGTAGGAAGGGAAAGGCTGAAAAACGCCTGTAAAAGGGCTATAGAATACGATAACTACTCATACCAGGCAATAAAATCAATACTTGAAAACAAATATGATCTGCTGACCTATGATGAGCTGATGGCAGACATACCGGCACATGAAAACATCCGGGGTAAAAACTATTATCAATAACAAATCTATAAATCATTAAAAATGACACAGGAGACACTTGAAAAGTTGAAAAAGCTCAGGCTGCTTGGCATGGCCAGAGCGTATGAGACAAGCCTTGAAAATGATAAGCTGACAACATTGTCTGCAGATGAGCTTGTGAGGATGCTGATAGAAGCGGAATGGGATGACAGGCTTAACCGTAACATAGAGAGAAGACTTAGGTATGCCCGGTTTCGTTACCAGTCAAGCATGGAGAACATCGATTATCAGAGTGAACGCAACATTGACCGTAACCAGATAATGCGCCTTGCAGAATGTAACTTTATCAAAAAGCATGAGAACATAATAATCACCGGGAGCACAGGCATTGGTAAAAGCTACCTTGCAACAGCCATTGGACATCAGGCATGCACACTTGGGTTCAAGGTATATTATGCAAATCTTGGAAAACTCTTCTCAAGGCTAAAGATGGGAAAGGCAGACGGATCATATCTTAAAGAGATCTCAAGAATAGAAAGGCAGGATCTTCTTATTATTGATGACTTTGGGCTTATACCTTTTGATCACCAGAACCGCTCTGCCCTGATGGAAATAGTCGAGGACCGTCATAAGAAAGCTTCGATGATAATTACATCGCAGCTTCCTGTTAACTGCTGGCATGAGGTCATTGGAGAAAAAACAATAGCTGATGCAATCCTCGACAGGATCGTTCACGACTCTCACCGTGTTGAGCTAAAGGGTGAATCCCTGAGGAAAACCAGGGACAGACAAAAAAACATGGAAATGATGAATTAAAAAGGATATATTTGTTTAATCACTTTTAACTGTGAGAAAGCTCTTTTACAGGACCAACTCTGAGGTGGTCAATTTGCTCCGGCTGAATGTGGTCAATATGTCCGGCTTTTGTAATCCAAGCCCAAAAAGCGTGGTCGGGGTAGTCAGAAACAAAGAAAAGTATTGGT
>CAZEYY010000089.1:0-15544 GCA_964516485.1 uncultured Rikenellaceae bacterium | reverse complement strand
GAAAAACCATGCAGGCGCATCTCATCAAGTTTTTGCATCGTTGCTGTTTGATTCATAATTGTTTAGCGTGTTAAATGATTTATTTATATATCTCTCTTCCCCTGATGTTTTCATGTAAGGGAAGCTTTAAGTTCATTTCAATGGATTCATCTATTTTATGGATATTGTTTTTTAATGCATTGTCAATGAAGCGGAAGGATATTGTGTTATATTCCAATGCTCTTTTACACACTTTCTCCATCTCTTCCGCTTTGTATTTCTTTCCAAGATTCAATACACCCAGGCAGGACTTAAAAGCCTGTTGAGGGTGTTCTTTGCTTTCTATCAATAAACTAATAAATGTTTCGACAGATCCGCCTAAACTTGATGCCCATTTGGTAAATCGCTCTGTATTCCATCCTTCCACAAATTGATGGGATGCAGGCATATGCTCTGGAATAGTGGTATATCCATATTTATTCCGGTTCCTCTTATGTAATGCAATACGGACATTTTCATGGTAGATCTCAACCATTCGGCCTGTATAAACTGTTTTTACCTTCTTGCCGGTAAATTGACAAGGGACGCTATAATAATGCTTATCTTCTTTCAGATAGATATGATGATGGAACTCAACTCTTGATATCTGGTATTGCCTTATTTCATATCTCTCTGAGGGTAGTGGATGAAGTTCATTCTTTTCTATTTCATTAAATAACTCCCGTCTGCTCATTTCAAGGCGCTGGAAGGATGCATTATTAACCATCTCTAACCGTTCTCTGATTGACTCATTGAGTTCATGCAGAGAGAAGAATGTTTGATTTCGCAATGGAGCAAATATTCTCTGGTACACTATTCGTACCGCATTTTCCACCAGTGGCTTGTCTTTGGGTTTACTGGGTCGGGTCGGCAATATCACGGTTCGGTAATGCTTTGCAAGGTCGTCATAAGTGGCGTTTAGCAATGGTTCATAGTTGCAAGCTTTGGTAACGGCCGATTTAAGGTTATCAGGACATATACCCTTTGTTACACCACCATAATACTGCCATGCATTCTCATTTGCCCATATCCAGTCTTCCAATTGCTGGCTTTTTACTGCCTCCACATAAATCAACTGACTGGCACCAAGCACTGTCAGGAAGATCTCAGCATCATGGACCTCACCTGTAGTCGGATCAACATAGTGCATCTTATTTCCTGTAAAATCAGTGTAGATCAAATCTCCGGCCTTATGCTCTATGTGCATACCTGCCTTCAATTTGCTCTCCCACATTCTATAATGATGACAGAACCGGGAATAACTAAATCCTTCAGGATTAACCTCCTTGTACTCTTCCCAAAGCAGGTAAAGGGTCACACCAACCCGGGCCAGCTCCTTTTTGTACTTTGGGAACTCACCACAAAGACTATCATACAGTGGATTACTCGCTTTATTACTCTTCTCAAAAAACTCAAGAACATCTGTGTCCCCCATTTGGATAATTTCCTGGTAGGATAACCCGCTTCGTTTAAACTCAGCCAGGTACTCGCCTACACTTGTTTTGCTAATTCCGAGAGCCTCAGCTATCTTTCTTATACTCAGCTTTAAATCACAGCTTAATCGAAGTATTTCTCTTATTTTTTCCACGTCTGTTCGTTTTCTTGGCATGTAATTTCCTCCTGTTGATTTGGTTGGTAGTTGTTGAATCAACAGAAGTAAAAAAAAATCGTGGAAAATGAATGATCACCAATAAGTGTCCGTTTTCAGCAAGAATCACTGTCCGCTTTGAATAGTCCGCCGCTGTCTGTTTCTCGCGTACAGGACTGTCTGTTTTGCTCAGGAATCCCTGTCCGCTTTCAGCAGGAATTGGTGTCCGCTTTCAGCAAGAACTGCTGTCCGTTTTCGGCAAGAATATGCACTGATCATACCCATCCCTTTACTGCCGTCCGTAGCTTAGGTGTAAGGTACAGATTTGACATGCCTCTGCCGGCCATATAAGCTATTGCTGCTGCAACTGCCCCTATATAGTTCAGGAAGACAACGCAGACAAGTAACACTATAATTATTCCGGCAAGCTCAATTGCTGTTGCTACTGAAATCGGTGCAGTAATACCGCTGGCAATCAGGGACGAACGTTGAAAATTCAGAAGTACAGTAAGTGCAGGAAGAAGGATTAATATCTTGAGAGGCAGATATGACAAGCTTGCCAGTTCCGGGCTAAGGCCTGATACAGTCATAAACCAGAAATCAGCAAGTGGAGTAAACGCCAGCAGGGATATAAGAAGAGTAACTGCTATTCCCAGATATATGGCAAAGTTTCTGAGCATTTTATAATTCTGTTTTTCGCTGCCTATAAGGGCTATATTTACTTCCTGATACGACAGGCCCAGACTTCTGAAAATAAATACCAGCGAGGTTACTACAGGCAGTACAGCAAGTGACTCAACTGCCATCTTGCTTCTTCCCATAAAGAAGGTAACAAAGGGATGAACACCGAGTGACAGGATTGATGTCAGGGCCAGAGGATAGTAAAACTTCAATACTGTTCTCAGCCTCAGATCTCTGTTCTCAATATCCTCTTTATCCAGAATTTTTTCCAAAGTTCTGGATACCATTAGTCTTGTAGCTATTGCCTCTGTAAGCACTGCAAGCGACATTGCACCAGCACCTACGTATGCTCCATCTACACCTGAAAAATACAGGATGAGACCAACAATTATTATGACCGACAACCTCACAAGCGTTCCGTAAGTTACCATGTGTGTAAGGTTATTCCTTATCAGAATGCCCTGGTAAAATCTTCTGTATCCGATAGATGCAGCCCATGGAAGAAAGATAAGCAATGCAAAATGGGCAAGTCTGGCAATTTCCTCAGGCACTTCCATAAGTTGAACTACTATAAAATTGAATACAGGAGGAATAAGCACCAGAAGCTGAATAAGAGTTATAAAGCCATTAAGCAGGTCTGTGAATCTTTTAAGTTTTCTGTAGGAATAGCGACCTTTCACAAGTGCTGTTGATGCAGTCATCAGCATAATAATCGGCGATTCAACTATCATAGCAAATGATCCGGCTATTCCAAAAGCAGCGAGGTTGTATTTTGCATCATTCAGCCTTGCGATGAATGCAATGAGAAAAGGCTGCTCAATGGCCATCATCAGCCAGGTCAACGCAAGCGGGCCCCAGAAAAGAAAGATCCTCCTGTATGTTAGATTTCCGGCAATATCCATTTTCAGGAAAAGCGCAAAGATAGATATTTATGCCGGCTAACTGACAAAGACGGATGCTTCTGCTATTACTTCAACTGCCAGAAAAGATTACTTCACAACCCCTGTTCCGGTTCCGCTACTGCCCTGACTGTCTCCTCCTCCCTTTAGATCATCGTTATTGATACCGCGACGTGCTTTTTTGACCTGCAGGCCCATCTGGCCGAAGTTCCAGGTTAAACTGAACCTCAGGTTACGTGTAATGTAAGTGTAGTTGTTTTTCTGGGTAAAGGTATTATCAGCTGTTTCATACCTGTATGTTTTTGTTTTCCAGAAAGGATCTGAGACTGAAAGGTTCAGCATCAGCTTTCTCTTCAGTAGATATTGTGATATGCCTATGCTTGTATAATAAAATGATGATGATTTGCCCTGCAGCATTATGCCTGGAGAATAAAGACCAAGATAAGTGCTTACTGATCCGTCTTTCCATGCAGTCCATCTTCCTCCCATAAATCCGCGGTATGAAAATCCTTCATTTGAGATAACATAACCATTGTTGCTTTCAAGTTTTGAATAGCTGGCACCACCGTTGAAATTAATACTAAGCTTTGGTGAGGGCCTGTAATTCAGGTACATATTTAACCCATAAGTCTGGTTTTTGCCAATATTCTCATAAGTTGTTACAGATGAACCGTTTGGCTCTATCCTTGCTATACTTTCAATCGAATTATTGATGAACATTGATGAGGATGATACGGACATATTCAATTTTGGTTTGAAAAGAGTATAGGCAAGTTCAATTGAATGTGAGACTTCAGCATCAAGTGAAGGATTACCAAATCTGATGTTGAGAGAGTCAGTGTTGTTGACATAAGGATTGAGATACCAGATGCCAGGCCTGGAAAGACGCTGGGTATATGATGTTTTAAGTGTATGGCCCTGCCTTGGCATGTAACTAACTGTAATATAAGGAATAAGATTAAAGAGCCGATTTGTGAAATAAGTGTTCTGCCCAGATGTCTTTGATATACCGTCGTTCCATGTTCGTTCAAGCCTGATACCTGTTTTGGTGCTGATCTTTTTCAGTTTAAACAGGTAACCAGCATAGGCACCAAATATATACTGGTTATAATCAAGATCATTATTGTTGCTTAATCTGACTGTATCATTGCGGAATATTTCAGAGACGCTCGTATTCTGCCGCAGTATGAATTTTACGCCTCCTTCTGCCTGATGTTTCTCTGTAAGCGGATCAAAATAATCAGCCTGGAATGTCTGTTCACGTCCGACGGCATCATTAACAGAACGCTGACTATAATCAGGATAATTAATCAGTCCGCTTATAACTGAATTGTTTTTTACCTTTCTGGGATCATTATCAAGCTTATATGACAAAGTGAAAGATTTATCAGGCTTTTTGAAAGTCTTCTGATAATCGATATTACCGGAGATTGTACTGTAATTATTATCACTGTTTGTCAGGCTCGAATACATGCGGGTTATATCATTGCCAAGATTCATGTACTGGGTGGTTCCGTTTCCCTTGTTGTTATACAGGCTCTGATAGCCCCAGAAAGACATACTTATAAGGTTAAGTGAATCAATTTCAAAGCCAGCCTCTCCGGTATAACCGCTTGAAAATCCTTCGTAATTACTTGTTGATGATGTATTTGCATAGTGATAATCCTGAACATTAAAATACTCACCGGCACCTTCGTTTTCTGTTTCAGGCTGCCTGAACTGGTTTGCGAAGTAGCGTCCTGAAAAACTGAGTCTTTTGATCTTTGCCGCAAGGTACAGACTACCATTATAACTTCCTCTTATGTCAATGCCCGAGCTCACACTTCCATTGTAGCCATTGATTGTTTTCTTGCTTGTAATTATGTTTATGATACCCCCCACTCCTTCAGCATCATATTTGGAAGAAGGATTAGTTATCACCTCTATGTTCCTGATTGTATTTGCCGGTATGGTTTTCAGTATTTCCTTCAGGTTTGTCGACATCATTGAAGAGCTCTTTCCATTCATAAGCACCTTGAAGTTCGACTGACCATTGAGCGTGATATTTTCCTCAGCATCAACATTTACAAGAGGTACTTTCCTCAGCATTTCAAGAACATTATTTGTCTGCGACTCAGGATCAGCCTCCATGCTGTAAACTATTTTGTCTGGCTCCACTTTTACAAGCGGTTTCTGGGCTGTCACAGTAACCTCTTTCAGCTCAATACCCTGCTCAAGTTCAATAAGGCCCATGTCAGAATCAGGTGTGCTGACACTAAAGGACTTTGTTAATACCTTATAACCCACAGAAGTAACTTTAAGCAGGTAATTGCCACGGGAAGAAAGCTTTACAGAAAACCTGCCGTTAATATCGCAAGCCTGCACCTTGTTTTCCTTTATACTGTCCTTACTAATCACTATTGTAGCAAAAGGTACTGCTTCGTGTGTATCTTTCACAACAATCTGTCCCTTCACATTGAATATATCAGCCGGATTCTGTGCTGCAATTAATAATGAAACCGATGAACCGAAGATGAACAAAACCAACTTTTTCATTTTGCTGTTATTAAAGTTTATCTGCCATTATTGCGTAACCGGATAATATTGTTGAACAGAGTACAGTTATTAAAGAAAAACGAACGACTCACCAACTGACAATTTTGTTTCAGGATTCAGATCAAAGTCCTGATAATTTCCATAACTAAATATTCAAATATACAACGTATTTTTTAGTTATGCAACTAAAATTTTAACAAAATCATTTTGTTACATAAAATAAACAGCTGCATGCATTGTTATTTATCAGCAAATGAAGACAGGTCTGCCTGACCTGCTTTATGTGGAGACAAAGTTAACTGTTCCTAAGTGTCAGAAAATAATTAATTCAGATGAACTCAACAATATCATTGTAAGATTTTCTTTGCTTTACCTTTCTGCTTGGTGTAATATCCCGTGAATAGCCAAGTGGAGTAATCCCGAATACTTCAGTTTCAGCGCCAAGGTTAAGAGCAGAACGCAGAACAGCCGGATCATAAGCTTCTACCCAGCAGCTTGCAACACCTTCATTTGCAGCAGCAAAAACAATATGTGTCATTGCAATTGCCATGTCAGTCTCAATTGAGTTATAGGAATCATAACTCCTTGTCCAGGCCCGGGATCTGTCACCTGTAATTACCAATATATGTGGAGCATCCTGAAACCAGGTCCTTCTGTAACAGGCTCTGACCTTTTGCAAAATCTCCTGTGATGAAACAACTATGAACTTATACGGCTGATAGTTGCATGCTGAAGGAGCAAGTCTGCCTGCCTCAATAATTCGTTTCATAACATCCTGTGGTACAGGCTTATCAGGGTCATAATTTCTTACACTCTCGCGAGTATTCAACAGAGTATTAAATTCCATAGCTGCAAGAAAATTTCAATTGCCAAATTTAAACAAAGTGTTATTTAAAATGATCTGCTTCAGCTGACAAAACTATCCATATTTTAATACTTTTGCGCATTTATTGCTGTTCGATGACGGGATATGCAACACAATTATCAGCTGATCAGCTGACCGAAACACAGAAAAAGCGCGTAAGAATAGCTGTTTCTCTGATCTATTTCTGCACAGGCATCAGTTTTGCCTCATGGGCGAGCCGCATACCTGATATAAAGTCAGCACTGGCTTTGAGTGACGGTATGCTTGGAAGCATCCTCTTCGCAATTCCGGCAGGACAGTTTACAATGATGCCTATTTCCGGGAGAATAGTTACCCGGTTCGGGAGCAAAAAGGTTCTGATGTTTTCAATACCACTTTACACCCTGTGCCTGAACAATATAGGATGGGTGACCCAGGGCTGGCAACTTGCAATTGTTCTGTACATGTTCGGGCTTGCAGGCAACCTGAACAATATTTCAATCAACACCCAGGGTATAGCCGCCGAACATCTTTACAAGCGACCTATCATGGCTTCCTTTCATGGCATGTGGAGTCTGGCAGGATTCTTCGGTGCACTTATTGGTCTCCTGATGATCAATCTGAAGGTGCCTTACAATATTCATTTTATTATAGTGATTCTGGCAGTTTGGATAGTTCTCTGGATAAACTATCCCCATCTGCTCGAGGGAAGCACTTCAGACACGGGGAATGAGCCCGGAAGGAAATTTTTCTCGAAACCTGATGGCATGCTGCTTCAGCTTGGCATAATCGGTTTCTGCAGTATGGCAAGTGAAGGCGCCATGTTCGACTGGAGCGGGGTATATTTCAAGGATGTTGTTTCAGCTCCTGCATCACTTGTTGTGCTGGGATACACTTCATTTATGATAATGATGGCAACAGGACGCTTTCTGGCCGACTATGTAATTTCGAAAATAGGAAGACAAACGATGCTGAGGTTCGCAGGCATAATGATTTCAGCAGGATTGTTCACCGCGGTAATATTTCCCTATCTGCTTCCATCAACTATTGCCTTCATGCTAGTTGGCCTTGGCGTATCAAGCATTGTACCAACGGTTTACAGCACAGCGGGCAAGCACACAAAAATACCTCCGGGAATAGCACTGGCTACTGTGTCAAGTGTAAGTTTCCTGGGATTTCTTATGGGACCACCTCTGATAGGTTATATCTCTGAACTTGCAGGACTCAGGTACTCATTTGCCGTTATAGGAGTTTTCGGTCTCGGTGTTACCTTCCTGGTATCGCGGATAAAGGCATTCAAGGTTCTTCTGCCTGTTACAGTTAAAGAAGAAAAAAGCGAGGATACCGGTGAAGTACCCCTCTTTGATATATAAGCTACAGGACTATCCTCCTATTCCTTAACCAGTTGTGTTTTCTCCCGCTATTGCCAGGATAATCTTTTTATCCGACTGGTTTTTGAATTCCATTTCAGCATTTTTAATAAATTAGCAGGGTGTGGAATAAAAATAATCGCAATGAAACCAGGAACTTTTACCCAGCTTCATATTCAGCTTGTATTTGCAGTTAATCACCGGAAATGCATGTTGAATAGTATCCATAGAAAAGAGGTATTTTCTTATATCAGTGGAATTGTTGACAATACAGGTCATAAATCACTGATTGTAAATGGGTATGCAGACCATATACATATCTTTTTTGGTTTAAATCCGTCAAAATCAATATCGGATACTGTGTCAATAATCAAGAAAGCATCCAATCAGTTTGTAAACAGAAAGGGATGGTTCAGAGAAAATTTCAGGTGGCAGGATGGTTATGGGGCTTTCTCGTACAGCAGGAATCAGGTTAGAGATGTATACAATTATATTTTGAACCAGGAATCTCATCATTGTTGCCAGAGATTTCGCGAAGAATATATTGAATTTCTTAAAAGGGAAGAAATACCCTATGATGATCGATATTTATTTGATTTTCTTGATGATATAGCATATCACCAGGTATAACCTGATGATTATTTGATCCTCTACGAGGATCGGGTTATATACCTAAATCATTTTCTACATAAATGGGATCCTCTACGAGGATCGGCTATTTGCATAATCAACGTTCATTTTTGATACCCGGGTCTGCTTCTTTATAATATTCTTCAATAATCCAGTCTTTCTAAATTTTCATTATATGGCATTTACACTTTCTGATGATCATACATCATCCAATTTCTGTAAATGAATGTAAAATATAATACAGATGGTCGTAGACAATCGAATAAAAAATTCTAATCTTCAGATTACAGAAATTAAATTTTTGATGCGCAAATATTCGTGGTTAGTCAAGATTAAATGGGGATATGGCATTGATTTAAATACATGAAAATTTTTGATGTGCAGATCTGGTTATAAATAATTTCCTGAGAAAAACGGACGTAGCTATTTATTTAATTATCTATAATATACACTCTTTCAGATGATCGTAGATCATCCAATTTCTGTAGAAATGAATATCATTTCATTTCAGATGGTCGTAGACCATCAAATAATAAATTCAAATTGTTCAAATTATAATTTAATATTCAATCAATTATGAATTAATGTTTATGAAAACAAATACCCGTAAACAATTTTCAGAGCAGGCATTTTCCCGTGTATTCTGAAAAAATTCTTCTTTGTCACGGCAAACAGGCTGATTCTTAATTCCAAAATGTAAATTTGCACTAACAAATAAAAGCGATGGCGGATATCAGGATATTAATTGTTGAAGATGAACTCAGGCTTGCCGAAATACTTAAGAAACAGCTTGAAGAGGCCGGCTTTTCAACAGATACCGCAAATGACGGATATATCGGCAAACAGATGATCGGAAAAAATAATTACAACCTGATAATCCTCGATATAAACCTGCCGCTTATTAATGGTTATGACCTTTGCCGTGAAATAAGAACAACAAACAAGGAAGTACCCATAATAATGCTCACTGCTTTCGGAACACCGGAAAATAAAATATCAGGATTTGAATACGGAGCCGATGACTATGTTGTCAAACCGTTCGATTTCAGGGAATTGCTTGCAAGGATAAATGTATTTCTAAGAAGGGCGGAACCGGGAAAATCTGATTCAGATAAGCTTAAACTGGCGGATCTTGAGATGGATCTCAAAACAAAAACTGTTATAAGGGCAGGAAAGAAAATTGACCTAACCGCCAAGGAATCCCTGCTGCTTGAAACCTTCCTGAAAAATCAGCACAAGCTCCTGACACGCGAATTCATCATTGAAAAAGTATGGGGTATTGATTTTGACCCGAGCACCAATATTATTGATGTGTATGTGAATTACCTTCGGAAAAAAATTGACAGAGATCATGATGCCAAGCTGATTCACACTAAATTCGGGTTTGGTTTCTATTGCAGCGACAAAGAGATCTGAAATGAATATCAAGATAAGATTATCACTACAGTTTTCCCTGATTGTCACAGGGATACTGCTGTTTTTCTCTTTTCTTGTCTATTATTTCTCGTATGAGCGTCACCACGCAAGATTCAGGCAGAACATACTTGACAGTGCAAAAAACTATGCCACCCTGTTCATTAATGTTGCAGAGGTTGATTCGATTCTACTGAACAAGATCCAGGAACAGACCTTTCTGTGGGAAAGAGAGGAACTTGCAATTACCGACACAGTCTATAACATCCTGTACAGCAACAACATAGACTTTCTTAAAGACAGTCTGACACTTGTAAAAAACGCATACAGGACTTTTCACTATTTCAATGTTGCTGACAAAGAAGGTGTATTTGTCCGTCACTCCTTTGAAAACAGGACCTATTATGTCTATGCCCTGGCTTTCGATAAAACAAGGAAGGTTTATCTGGAGGAACTAAGGAAGATCCTTTTCTGGAGCATTATGTTCAGTATTCTGTTATCGATCATTTCTGCATATCTTTTTGCCAGAAAGGCAATTAAACCTATATCGGAAATAATAAAAAGCGTGAAGGAGATTAACTCGCTCCGCCTGAGCAACAGACTGGATGAAGGAGACAGAAAGGATGAAATTGACCAGCTATCTGTTACATTCAACGAAATGCTGTCGGATCTGGAGATAGCATTCCGGAACCAGGAAGATTTTGTATCCAATGCCTCACATGAGCTGCGGACACCTCTGTCGGTAATGATAAGTGAGACGGATTATTTCCTCAGCAGGGAAAGAAGCAGGGAGGAATATGTAAACCACCTTTCGGAACTGATCAAGGACCTTAAAAAAATAAATGGTCTCCTCACAAGTCTGCTTGAACTCGCACAGATAACAAAGAATAAAAACATTGGCTTTTCTCCTGTAAGGATTGATGAAATTGTATTCGATACGATACATAATATTAAAAACAGGTATCCGGAGTTAAAAATTATTCCAAAAATTGAATATCCTGAAAATGAAGATGATCTTATTGTCAACGGTAATGAGGGTCTGCTCATGATCGCATTTAAAAACCTGATTGACAATGCCTGCAAATTCTCCAATGAAAATGTTCATGTTGATTTCAGCTTCGGAAATGAAAGGATAAATGTTACAGTTGCTGACAGCGGTATAGGCATTCCGCAAACAGAGATAGACAATATATTCAAGCCCTTCACACGAGGTTCAAATGCAAAGTTCATAGGAGGATTCGGCATAGGCCTGACAATGGTCTCAAAAATCATTAAACTTCATAAAGCAGATTTTTCAATAAGCAGCAGGGAAAATGAAGGAACACGTATTACACTAAGCTTTAGAAGGTATTATTCAGTCAATTAAGCAATTTTTAATAAACTTCTAATGAGTTTCTAATAAACTGCCAGCAATTCATTAATAATTTTGCATTTAAGAGATTAAAAAGATTTTATCTCAAAAGAAACATAGAAAATATAACCAGTTGCGAATGGTAATATTTGGTTTCTTTGTTTATTTGCAACAAATTTTTTCCTGAAAGCAGTTGTCTGTTGAAAAGCGGGCAACTGCTTTTTTATTTTACTCTCACTATTTCAAATACTATGCCCTCATAAGGATTTTTTATTCCTGCTTCATATATGCATCCCAACTCCCCTGTTGGTAAAAAGGTAATATCTGAATATGCTGCGGGACCTTCATACAGCACTTTTGAATAAGGCCATGTTTTTCCTTCATCATAGCTGGCCCTGATAGTTAATTTTTCCCGATTGGCCTCACTTGCCGGGTTTGTGAAGTAAAGCACCTTCTTTTTAGGATGGTTTATCAGGCTTCCCTGGCAAATAGGCTCAACGAGTGACGGATCTGACCAGATATTACTCCAGCTCAGACCGCCATCCTTGCTCACTGAAACTTTCCTTGATTTCTGCGTGCGGTCATAGTTGCGCATGTTCAGCATAAGCTTTCCTCCGGCAAGTTCTGCTATCGAACACTCATTCACCTGATCCTGAGGTGTTGTGCCTCCCAGCTCCCAGGTCTTGCCCCTGTTATCCGAATAGATGATATGTGAATAATATTTTTCTGTTCCCGCCTCGATATGATCACAGGGTATTACAAGACGGTCCCTGTAATCACCATTCATAATCTGTATCCCATGACAAGGCCCGGTTGCATACCAGGTCCAGTCTTCCTGCTTCACGGAACCGGTAATCTCAACTGGTTCTGACCATGTCAGGCCATCATCTGATGACTCCAGTATATAGACACGCCTTGAGTCCATGCTCTGTTGTTTAATTATCTGTGGCTCATGGTCCGATCCCAGGTTCCATGTTGATAAAAGGAATATTTTCCCTGACCTCCGCTCCTGCACAGGAGCAGGATTACCGCAGACATTAACATCGTCATCCCATAAAACAATCAGCTCACTCCAGGTCTTTCCACCATCCTCCGAACGCTTCATAACAAGGTCAATGTCACCAGTATCTGAAGAAGTGTTTTTTCTTCCTTCTGCAAAAGCCAGCAGTACCCCGTTTTTCAGAGTCAGAATTGCAGGTATTCTGTAAGTATTATATCCATTTGTACCACTTTCGAATATATAACTGAATTTCTTTTCAGACTGTTGTGCTGAAGATGCAATGAAATACAATGATGCAATCAGAGCCAGTGTAAAATTCAGATTTTTTTTCATCAGAAAAAGTATTAATTAAATCAAATTTAGAATTTTATTCGGTTGATTGATTAATACAATTATTATGAGAGTACTATATTTAGTGTAAATTTAAAGCTAGAGATGGACACAAAAGCACCCTGAACTTTAAACCCTGAACTTTTAATTTTGAACTCTATACTTTTATGTGGCTGATTATCTTACTTTTCATTGCAATTGCCTTTATAATTATTACCACTACAAAATTCAAGTGGCATCCCTTTCTTGCGCTCCTGATAGCAGCCCTGGGATTTGGAGCCTTATCAGGTACAATGTCACTTGAGGAAGTGGTGAAAGCAGTAAATACTGGTTTTGGTAACACTGTTGGCTTTATCGGTATTGTAATACTTGCCGGTTCAATTATAGGTACTTTTCTTGAGAAGTCAGGAGGAGCACATTCACTAGCCACAGGCACACTGAACCTTGTCGGAAAGAAGAATGTTCCACTGGCTCTGGGTATTATCGGATATATTGTAAGCATCCCTGTATTCTGCGATTCAGGCTTTATAATCATCTCACCACTTGCAAAGGCAATGACCAGGGAAGTAAAAATATCTTTTGCAGTAGGCGCAATCGCTCTCAGCCTCGGATTGATTATTACACACTCTATCATCCCTCCCACACCCGGTCCGATAGGAGCTGCAGGTATACTGAATGCTGATCTCGGACTTGTATTAATCCTTGGCATACCTGTCAGTCTCGCCGGACTGGCAGCAGCATGGCTTTTTGCAACAAGGATAGTACCTAAGATAAAATACGAATACAAGCACGAGTCAACAGAGAATGCTCCTGCTGTTCAGGATACTCCTTCAGTTACAAAATCCCTGCTGCCGATATTTACACCAATCCTCCTTATTATTCTGCGATCAGTTTCCCAGCTTCCTTCACATCCCTTTGGAACAAACTCATTTTCTGAAGTTATCAGTTTTGTTGGTCAGCCTGTTGTTGCTCTTCTTATTGGTGTAGGGCTTGCATTATTTCTTCCAAAAAGACTAAACAGGGAAATGATCTCAGCGTCAGGATGGGTTGGAGAAGCAGTACTTGCAGCCGCAACAATAATTATAATAACAGGATGCGGAGGGGCTTTCGGACAGGTTCTGCAAAATTCGGGAATTGGTGATTTCATTAAGGAGAACTTGTCGGGCGCAAAAAGCCTGGGGATTTTTCTTCCAATACTTATTGCCGCCGCATTCAAAACAGCGCAGGGCTCAGGAACTGTAGCCATTATTACAGGAGCAAGCCTTATGGCACCACTACTGTCACCTCTTGGAATGGATGCTCCACTGGCTAAAGCGCTTGTTGTAGTTGCACTGGGGGCAGGATCACTGATGGCTAGTCACGTTAATGATAGTTACTTCTGGGTGGTGACCCAGATTTCAAAAATGGATGTCAACCAGGGTTACAAACTTCAAACTTTCGGCACCTTTACAACCGGTGTAATCTGCTCACTGACAGTATGGATAATGAGTATGTTTGTCTTATAAAAATTTTTGAATGTCACGAAAAAAAGGAATTTAAAATCAAGCAAGCAGAATATGAGCTCTTACAACAATACCCGTCTTATAAAAATCAGGCAGTATTTTCCGCATAATGGTCTTGCAGATGTGAAGGGAGTGGCAGCCGGAGAGTTGCTAAAGCTTAAACCGTTAATAAAACAAGGTGGCAATATAGCACTGGCTGTCGGCAGCAGAGGTATCAGGAATATTGCTGACATAGTGAAAGTTACAGCTGAATTTGTAAAATCATGCGGCGCACATCCTTTCATTGTCCCGGCAATGGGTAGTCATGGCAATGCCATAGCCGAGAACCAGGCCCGGATACTTGCTGATTATGGCATTACTGAAAAGGCAATTGGAGCCCCTGTAAAAGCTACAATGGAAGTTGTGGAACTACCAAAAGGAGAATCACTTGCAGATGTATACATGGATAAAAACGCCTGGCAGGCTGATGGTGTAATTCTTATAAACCGGATTAAACCTCATACCGACTACCATGGGAATTACGAAAGCGGTCTGGTAAAAATGAGTGTCATAGGTCTGGGCAAAGAAAGGCAGGCATCAGCAATACATAGTTTCGGGGTATATGGACTTGCCGAGCTTATACCGGTTGTCTCAAAAAAGCTTATAGAATCAGGCAAAATCATCGGTGGAGTTGCCATAATTGAGAATGCCTTCGACGACACCATGCTTGTAAGAGCCTTAAGGTCAGATGAATTCCTTGAAAAAGAACCCGGACTTCTGAAGATCGCAAAGGACAACATGCCATTTATTCCTTTTGATATGATTGATCTTCTGATAATTGACCAGATGGGCAAGAATCTCAGCGGCGTCGGTGTCGATCCGAATATAATAGGAAGAATGAAGATTTACGGTCAGCCTGAACCAGAGAGGCCAACTCCAAAGTCTATAATAATCGCTGACATCACTGCTGAATCACACGGCAATGCAATAGGCGTTGGCCTTGCTGATGTCATTCCTCGACGGCTTTACAGCAAGATTGATTTTCCTTCAACATACACAAACGGTATAACAAGCAGCTTCTACGAAAGAATCAAAATCCCTGTTATAGCAGATAGCGACATAGATGCATACAGGATAGCTCTAAGGGGTTGCGGATATATTGAACCGGGTAATGAAAAGATCGTGAGGATAAAAAATACTATGCATCTTGAAGAACTGTATGTTTCTGAAAGCGCTTTGCATGAGATAAGGGATTCCGGAAGAATAGAAATAATTAAGAGAGATGCTGAGCTGTTTAACGGAGAGGTATTTGCGGAGTTTTGATTATGATTTCACTTTACCTGGCCTCTCCCCAAACCCCATAGCCGTCAACCTAAGGGATTATTTTTAAAAATATAACAGAAT
>CAZEYY010000088.1:0-15661 GCA_964516485.1 uncultured Rikenellaceae bacterium | reverse complement strand
TTAATTTACCTCTGAATTCACTTATGTTTTTAAAATTTTTATCCTCCATCCACTTTACTATCTCTTCATTAATATCTGATATGAATCCAAGACCTTTGTGGTACAAAACAGAACACACCTGGACAGATGCAGCGCCGGCAAGCAGGTATCGGACCACATCCCTGCCACTGGTAACACCTGTTGAAGCTGATATATCGATCTTATAATCCTGAGCACTTGCCATAGCCACCCATCTCAGAACAAGCCTTCTCTCTTCAGGCGTACTGAAAACAGGCGCAGGCACTATCTCAAGCTTATCTACATCAATATCAGGCTCATAAAACCTATTGAACATCACAACTCCCTTCACTCCGCGGACATAAAACTGATCAATTAGGTTAAGGATATTTGAAAACCTGTATCCGATTTTTACTGCAACAGGTATCCTTACCACCTTCATCAGTTTTTCTATAAGTTCGAGATAGAGCTTTTCTGACTCTGATGCACTTTTTCTATGATCAACAGGTAGAAAGAATACATTAATCTCCAGTGCATCAGCGCCTGCATCAGAAAGCCGGCTTGCAAAATCTGTCCAGGTACCTGATGAATAACAGTTTATGCTTGGTATTACAGGTATTGAAAGATTTTTCTTTGCAGCTGTCACAAGGTCAATGTACTCATCAACAGTGTGTGACCTGATATAACTTGCCAGATAATCATCTGCTTCAGGATAGCCTGAGCCTGAAGCCAGTGAATTCACATTATTTGTAATCTGTTCCTCAAAAAGCGATTTAAGAATCACTGCACCGGCACCGGCTTTTTCAGCCTGCTTAAGGTTCTCCAGATTCGATGTCAGTCTGCTGCTGCTGACAATAACAGGGCTTTTCAGTTTTAAACCCAGGTAGTTGCTTGTAAGATTTGTCATATTATTTGTTGTTCTGTTTTGTTCTCTCTCCGAATATAAGGCTCCCGATTCTTATAATTGTGCTTCCCTCCTCAACTGCTATCTGATAATCACCTGACATCCCCATTGAAATTTCTGTAAAATTCCTGTCCCGTGCAAAAAAATCCTTCCTCAGGGCTTCAAAACAACTTCTGAGAAATTTAAATTCCTTCCGCACCTGAGTCTTATCATCAGTAAAGGTTGCCATCCCCATAACTCCGCAGATGCTCACATTTTCAAGCTGACCAAAAATTCCTGATTTGCCGGCTTCTGTAAGTTCATCCATCGTGAATCCCGATTTTGATTCTTCCTCAGCAATATGTATCTGCAGAAGGCAATTCACTACCCTGCCGGCCTTCCGTGCTTCCTCGTTTATGAGTGACAGTAGTCTAATTGAATCAACTGATTCAATCATACTTATAAAGGGTACAACATACTTTACCTTGTTTGTTTGCAGGTGGCCGATAAGATGCCACTCAATATTCTGTGGAAGGAGGTCTTTTTTTGCAAGCAGTTCCTGAACCCTGTTCTCGCCGAATAAGTGCTGACCGGCATCAAAGGCTTCAATAATATCGTTTACAGGTCTTGTTTTTGAGACAGCCACAAGCCTGACACTCCGGGGGAGACCGGATTTTATCCCTGAAATATTTTCGGCAATGCTGTTCACAGGATTGTCAGGTAAGTATGAGTATTAGCTTAGTAAATGTATTACGAGTCCGCTTCTCAGCTTTGGCTCAAACCAGGTTGTCTTTGGAGGCATAATGTTGCCTGAATCAGCAATTGATATCAGCTGTCCCATTGATACAGGAAACAGAGCAAAGGCGACCTTCATCTCTCCGCTGTCAACACGCCGTGCGAGTTCACCAAGCCCCCTTATTCCTCCTACAAAATCAATCCGCTTAGATCTTCTGAGATCCTGAATATCAAGTATCGGGCTCAGTATCTGTTCTGTAAGAATTGTAACATCAAGTATCCCTATAGGGTCATTGTCATTATAGGTCCCCTCGCGGGCAGTCAGGCTGTACCATCTGCCTCCAAGGTACATTGAAAAATTGTGAAGGGCTGCGGGTTTGTGAATTTCTGTTCCCTTATCCTCAACAATAAACGACTTCTCAAGCCTTGCCAGGAATTCTTCAGTAGTTAATCCGTTAAGGTCTTTCACAGTCCTGTTGTAATCCATAATCTTGAGCTGATTATCAGGAAAATGGACAGCTAAGAAAAAGTTATACTCTTCCGTGCCATTATGCTTTTTATTGGCATCCATTTTTTCTTTTCCCACCAGTGCTGCGGCGGCTGTTCTGTGATGCCCGTCGGCTACGTATGTATAGGGAACCTTTTCCTTAAATAGCTTTTCTATTTTGTTGTTAGTTTTTACATCCCTGATTACCCAGAATTTGTGTCCGAACCCATCATCCGAAACAAAATCATATTCTGCTTCTTCACCTTCAACTATCTTATTTACAATCTTATCCAGTTCCTTCACAGCCGGGTAGGCAAAAAATACCGGTTCAATGTTAGCATTGTTTGCCCTTACATGCACCATCCTGTCCTGTTCCTTGTCAGGCCTTGTGAGTTCATGTTTTTTTATCCTGCCTTCGAGATAGTCGCTTACAGCAGCGCAACCTACAATTCCGTACTGTGTACGGTCATTCATTGTCTGGGCATAAATATAAAACACGGGCTTTTCATCCTGTTTCAGCCATCCCCTGTCCTGCCATTTTCTGAAGTTTTCAACGGCTTTTTCGTAAACCTTTTCAGAATGGACATCAGTATCGGGAGGAAGATCTATTTCTGACCTTGTAATATGAAGGAGTGAGCACTCTTTCCCTTCTGCCATCTTTGCAGCTTCTTCCGGGTTCATCACATCATAGGGAAGACAGGAAAGATCTTCAGCTATAGTACGCGGAGGCCTCAGACCTCTGAAAGGTTTTACAATTGCCATAAAGTATGTAAAGCTTAAGTATTATTTATTTATTCTGAATGTTTCATTTCCTGTTTTAAGGTAATCAACAATCTGGCGGGCAGCTGCAACACCGGCATTTATATTTGCCTCTTCTGTCTGGGCTCCCATTTTCTTCGCCGAGAACAAATACCTGCCCTTGTATTTTTCAGCAAACACCTTACTGCATTCGGGCTCAATATCGGACAGATACACAATATCACTCCTCTCGGCCAATATCTTCAGCAATCCTTCTTCATCAATTATCTCCTTTCGTGCTGTATTAATTATAGTTGCAGGAGATGGCATTTTCGATAACAGGTCATAACCTATTGATTTTCTAGTTGCATCATTTGCAGGAAGATGCAGGGATATAAAATGACATATCCTGTACATTTCCTCTGCACGCTTAAGAACCTTGATCCCGTATTTTCTTATTTCGCTTTCGGGGATGAAAGGATCATAGGCATAAACATACATCGAAAAGCCCCTTGCAATGTCGGCAACAATCTTACCTACATTTCCAAAAGCATGAATACCAATTGATTTCCCCCTGAGTTCGGTTCCTGATTTGCCGTTGAATCCGTTTCTGATCTGATAGAGCAGCATTGCAAAAACAAGCTCTGCCACGGCATTCGAATTCTGACCAGGAGTATTCATTGCCACCACCTTGTGTGCATTGCAGGCCTCAAGGTTAATATTGTCATAACCTGCACCGGCTCTGACAACAATTTTAAGCTTACCGGCTGCATCAATTACGGAGGGAGTTACAAGATCGCTTCTTACAATAAGGCCGTCAGCCAGTTTAGCTGCATCAATTAGCTCATTTTCAGACTTATAATTTTCAAGAACTTCAAGCTGAAAGCCTGCCGACTCAATTATTTCCTTCATTGAAGTAACGGCAACCGGAGCAAATGGTTTTTCAGTTGCTATAAGTATTTTCATAACAGCATGTGTTTTGATTACCGGCTAATAAACAAGCTAAGAATCAGTTTTTCGATTCAAACTCCTTCATAACGCTTACCAATGCCTCCACACTCTCCAATGGCAAGGCATTGTATGTAGAAGCCCTGAAGCCTCCGACAGATCTGTGTCCTTCTATGCCAAGCATTCCTTTTGATTTTGCAAAATCTGCAAAAGGTTTTTCAAGCTCCTTGTAATTATCAGACATTACCCAGCATATATTCATTAGCGATCTGTCTTCAGGATCAGCGATAGTAGCCCGGAATAATTTGTTTCTGTCAATTTCATCATAGAGTACTGCAGCCTTTTGCACATTCTTTTTCTGAATAGCTTTAACACCACCTAGTTCTTTGAGCCATTTCAGTGTCTGCTGAGCTGCAAATACAGCAAATACAGGCGGAGTATTGAACATTGATTCGCCTTTGATATGCACCCTATAATCAAGCATTGAAGGCAGCGGCCTTGTGACTTTTCCAAGAACTGATTCCTTAACTATAACAAAAGTAACACCCGCCGGGGCGAGGTTTTTCTGTGCACCGCCATAGATAAGTGCATATTTCGAAATGTCAACCGGACGGCTGAAAATATCTGATGACATATCTGCAACAAGAGGTACTGAACAATCTATGTCCTTTCTTATCTCAGTGCCGTAAATTGTATTGTTTGTTGTAATATGAAAATAGTCGGCATCAGCAGGCACTGTATAATTTTTTGGAATATAATTGAAGAGCTTCTCTTTTGAAGATGCCACCTCAACTGCTTCGCCGAACAGCTTTGCCTCTTTCAGGGCCTTGCCAGCCCATTCACCTGTATTCAGGTATGCAGCCTTCTTCTCCATCAGGTTCATTGGCACCATGCAGAACTGCATGCTGGCTCCTCCACCAAGGAAAAGTACCTTATAACCTTCAGGTATCCCAAGAAGTTCCCTGAAAAGGGCAATAGTGTCATTCATACAGGCAACAAATTCCTTGCTTCTGTGTGATATCTCAAGTACTGACAGCCCTGTTCCGGCAAAATCCTTTATTCCTTCAATTGATTTCTCAATAGTGTATTGAGGAAGAATGGACGGACCTGCATAAAAGTTATGTTTTTTCATACTTTACTTATTAATATTGTTTGAGTTTTTAGTTTAACGGATTTCTGATAACAAATTTACAAAATATTTAACGAACTTCCCTCTTAATCGTAAAATCATGTATTTCAGTATTTTAAAGGAAAAAGGCTGTTGTTTTTCAGTACAGGTATTATTTCTGTAAAACCTGTTGAAAGACAGAAATCGATACAGTCATCAAGCTTTTTCTCCCTCAGCCGCGATCTTTGTGCTGACTTCTCAATATAAGCCCGCGGGTCATTTCCCGCCAGTTTCCAAAGGTCAATTGCCGCAAGGGTGGAATCGCAAATTGTCGAATATTTACCTGTTTTCATAAGTTCTGCAGCAAGTGCTCCTGCAAAAATCGAATCCTCCAGATTAAACCTGTTCTTCCATCCGGCACAGAACAGCATCACATCCATATCCTGACTGCCTGTCCAGTTCAGCAGTGCTTTAATATTCAGAAATGAACCAACAGCTATTATGGCTGCATCTGAAGCCAGCTTAATAATACCTGTTCCGTTCGTTGTACTGTAAACAATTGTCTTTCCGCTGACTTTTTCAGCTGTGAAATTGAACGGGGAATTGCCGAAGTCAGCAAAATCGAGTACATAGCCGTCTCTTTCAGCGGCAACAAGGTATCCCCGGTTCTTATAGTCTCTGGCCTCCTCAATTCCTGATACAGGTATAATCTCAGCAGCGCCGTTCGCAAATGCTGTGCATATTGCCGAGGAAGCACGAAGTATATCAATTATTATTACGACTGATCCCTTATGCAGTTCAGGTTCATAAAGGGCAGGTGAAAAGCATGTATCGATCTTTCTCAGCATCACGAACCCTGATATCAGCTCTTGTTATAAATCGGAAGGTTTACAACCCGGGCTTTGAGGTCCTTGTTACGGATCCTGATGAAAATCTCAGTATCTGTCTTCCAGTAACCCTTTGACAGATATGCCATACCTATACCCTGTTTCATCATAGGCGACATTGTTCCGGATGTTACTTCACCAATTATTTCTCCTGAAGAATTTACAACTTCATAATGCTGTCTCGGAATGCCTCTGTCAATCATTACAAATCCCTTAAGCCTTCTGCTTACACCCTCCTCTTTCTGCTTAAGCAATAACTGCTTATCAATGAAGTTCTTGCCATCAGTAAATTTTGTGATCCACCCAAGTCCTGCTTCTATAGGCGAAGTTTCATCATTTATATCATTGCCGTAAAGGCAGAATCCCATTTCAAGCCTTAGAGTATCCCTTGCACCCAGTCCTATGGGCTTAATTCCAAACTCCTCGCCTGCCCTGAAGACTTCCTGCCACAGCTTCTGTGCATCACCGTTTTTCACATAAATCTCACAGCCTCCCGCTCCCGTATAACCGGTTGTGGAGAACAGGACATCCTTAATTCCGGCAAATTCAATGACCTTAAATGTATAATACTCCATATCCTCAACCGACACTTTTGTAAGTTTCTGCATTGCTTTGAGCGCGAGCGGTCCCTGTATTGCCAGCTGGGCAGTTTCATCCGAAAGATTCACAAGATCCTTCCCTGGTACAAGACCGAACTTCGATGCATGACTCACACACCAGTTCCAGTCCTTGTCAATATTTGCCGCATTTACAACAAGAAGAAAATTCTCCTGGCTGAAACGGTAGACAAGGAGGTCGTCAACTATGCCTCCTTTGCTATTTGGGAAACAGGAGTATTGAATCTTACCGTCAAAAAGGGCAGCAACATCATTTGAAGTAACATACTGGATGAAATCAAATGCAGAAGGACCTGTAACCCGGAATTCACCCATGTGTGATACATCAAACACGCCGACTTTTTCCCTGACTGTAACGTGTTCATCATTAATGCCGCTGTACTCAACGGGCATGTTATATCCTGCAAATGGTACCATTTTGGCGCCTGCAACGATATGAAACTGTGTAAAAGGAGTATTTTTCATAGCTGAAAATTATCAAAATGTCGAGAGCTAAAATAACCAAACCTGTTGTAAAGCAAGCAAAGATTTATTGTAAAAAATCTGATGATTATCAGATTTTCAGAAGCATTTATTCACTGTTTTGCGTTAAGTCCTTATCCGACAGCATTTTCAATTTATAGATATCAAGACCGCCAAGGCCGCCGCTCCTGTTGGAAGAAAAATAATAAACACCGTTCTGAGTGTGGAACTTCGTAAAAAACAACTCATCCCATTGTGTATTAACAGGATAACCTGCATTTACTGCCTTTGACCATTTGCTGTTCTCATCCCGGATGCTGAAAAAGATATCAAAACCACCCATCGTATTATGTCCCCTGGAACTGAACCAGAGCGTGTCTCCGGATTCAGAAATACTTACTGACTGTTCGTCATAGGATGTATTAATCATAGGTCCAAGGTTCTCGGGTCTGGACCATTTCTTCTCTCCTGTTTTTCTGATTACGAAAATATCATAACCTCCCAGAGATTCCTTAGGATTGTTTGAAATGAAGAAGATCTCATCACCTTTAAGCGGCAGTGCTATTGATGTCTCTGAATTTGAGGAATTAACCGGATATGGCAGGTCAACCGGACTTTTCCAGTCTCCCCTGCGTGTTTCTGTCATCTTTATATCCCCACCGTTCTCTGAGCCTGAATAGATAAACAGCTTTGTCTCAGCCGTATCGACATACAAGGGACTCTCATTATAGGGTGTTGTGAGATTCTCTCCTGCAATGTTAGATACTCCCCATACTCCTCCGATAAGTTTTGACATGTAAATATTCTCATCTGGCACTTCAGCTGAAAAGTCTGAACTGCTCTTTCCCGCTTCCTTCCGAGATGCAAAATACAGGGTCCTGCCATCATAGGTAAACACAGGGGCAAAATCATCGCTTCCGGAGTTTATATTACCTCCTGTATTTGTTATTTCCACAGCAAGAGTATCATTGCAGAGTTCTATTGCAGAATTACATTCCTCGATGAATTTTTTAGCAACAGATACATTTCCCTCATGCTTTTTATCCTGACTGTCAATATATTTTGTCAGCTTATCAATCGCACCCCTGAAATCGCCTGAATACTGTAGCGCTCTGCCTGCGTAAAGAAGCAAATCAGGTGCCACATCAGGATCCTTCTCCAGCGCCATATTGAAAAATCCTGCAGCTTCCTCCTTCCTGCCTGTATAAATGGCAGCAATTCCGGTTTTGTAATTAAGAGCAGCGTTTGAATTATTGTAAGCCAGGGCCTGAATGTAATGAGAAAATGCGAGGCTGTAAAAAGCCCCCTTTTTAGCATAGAATTCATCACCGGCTAAAACATGGTCCCATGCCTGACTGAATCCTGCCTTTTCAATCCTGAAGTCACTTTTTTTGATCCTGACATCCTCCTGTGCGTTAAGCCATCCGGCAGCCAGTAAGAGCAGCAGTATGGAATTTATTGCCAGCCTGTACATTACCTAATTTTTAACAACATTAAATATAGCAAATTCCTGTCAGTTAACAACTCAAACAATTGTAGCTTTTAGCCGGTAGGCTTAAAAATATTGCTATATTTGTTGTTTTGCATAAAACATTTAATAAATCAGTATTGTTCAAAACTACATGGAGTATAAGCTCATAAATCCTGATTACCTCGATAATGTAACAGGAGGAGATGTGCAGATGATCTCTGAAATAGTTGAGATGTTCAGGGTTCAGGCTGCAGAAATTTCAGAAGAGATGAAAAACCTTCATGAAAATAAGGAATATTTAAAACTGGGTTTGCTGGCTCATAAGGCAAAATCGTCTGTTGCAATTATGGGGATGAATGATCTGGCAGTGATGCTCAAGACCTTTGAGCTCTCAGCCAGGGAAGGAGAAGATATTGAATTGTACAGTGACTATATAGGTCGTTTCGTAAACGACACAAGAGCTGCAATAATTGAACTTGATGAACTTATCAGACACCGCTTAAATACAAACTGATGATAAAAACAGACAAGCGGGATAAAATTGACATTATTTCCTTCACTGTAAACAAGATAAATGCACTGATAACAGAGGACATAAGGGAAGAGATAAACCGCTTGTCTTCAGCTCCCAGTGCAAGAATTATAATTGATCTGACAGGTGTCGAATATATCGACAGCTCAGGATTCAGCCTCTTCCTCTCTGTAATGAAAAGTGTAAGAAACAATTACGGCATTCTGAAATTTGCAAATCCCGATCCCAGGGTAATGGAAGTTTTCAGAATGCTTCACCTCGATACAGTCTTCATAATCTTTGACGATCTTGATGCCTGTGTAAGATCATTCAAATAAAATTTGTTTTCACTTTTGCCTTTCAAAAGCGATTTTGTCTCCTTCAATATATACTCTTATTGTATCTTCCCTCGACACCTTGCCTCCGATTATCTCCTTCGATAATTCATTGATTATCTCCCTTTGAATCAATCTCTTAACCGGTCTCGCTCCTGACTGGGGATCATAGCCGTTTTCAGCCAGCCAGTCAATAGCTTCATCGCTTACACTCAGGTTCATGTTATACTCACCAAGGCTTTTTGTAAGCCTTTGAATCTGTATCCTTACAATCTCCCTGATCTGCTCCCTGCTGAGAGGACGGAACATAACAATTTCATCGATCCTGTTAAGGAACTCTGGTTTCAGGGTGTGCCGCAGCAGCATGAAAATTTCGTTTCTTAAAGTCTGCTCATTCTTCTCGGAGATCTCATTATTCCATTTCTCCATCCTCTCCCGGATAATATCAGATCCGAGGTTAGATGTCATAATTACAATTACATTCCTGAAATTGATTGTTCTGCCCTTATTGTCAGTAAGTCTGCCCTCATCAAGCACCTGAAGCAGGAGGTTGAACAGATCCGGATGTGCCTTTTCAATTTCATCAAGAAGAACAACTGAATATGGTTTATGCCGTACTGCTTCGGTGAGCTGACCTCCTTCATCATATCCTATATATCCGGGAGGAGCTCCGATCAGTCTTGAGACCGAATGGCGTTCCTGGTATTCCGACATATCTATTCGTGTAAGCAGGTTTTCATCATTGAACAGGAATTCAGCAAGCGCCCTGGCAAGCTCTGTTTTACCCACGCCAGTTGTACCGAGGAAAATAAATGATCCGACAGGTCTTTTCTGGTCCTGCAGGCCTGCGCGGGACCTTCTGACAGCGTCAGCCACGGCTGCTATGGCCTCATCCTGACCAACAACCCTTTTATGAAGTTCTTCCTCTAACCTGAGCAGTTTTTCCTTCTCACTCTCAAGCATTTTTGAAACAGGTATACCTGTCCATTTCGACACTATTGAAGCTATATCTTCCGAACGCACTTCTTCCTGGACAAGAGAGCCCTTTGCCCTTTTCCTTTCAATCTGGTTTCTGAAACCTGCAATTTCCTTTTCAAGCTCTGTAATTTTTCCGTACCTGATCTCGGCAACCTTACCATAATCCCCGCTTCGCTCAGCCTGATCAGCTTCAAGCCGGAGGGCTTCCACGGCTTCTTTTTTCGACTGTACAGCCTCAATCATTTCCTTTTCAGCCTTCCATCCTGCAATAAGCTCATCCCTCACAGCCTGCGTTTCTGCAAGCTCCCTGGCTATCTTATCGGCTTTTACTGTGTCACCGTCTCTCCTCAGTGCTTCCTTTTCTATCTCAAGACGTGTAATAGTCCTTTCAGCTTCATCAATTTCCTCAGGAACCGAATTCATCTCAAGCCTGAGCCTTGAAGCTGCTTCATCAATAAGATCTATTGCCTTGTCGGGAAGAAACCTGTCAGTAATATATCTTGTTGAGAGGTCAACAGCAGCAATTATCGCTTCATCACGGATTATAACCTTATGGTGTGTTTCATATTTCTCCCTGATTCCCCGGAGTATTGACACTGCATCCTCTCTGCCCGGTTCATAAACAATCACAACCTGGAATCTTCTCTCAAGTGCCTTGTCCTTTTCGAAGTATTTCTGATACTCACCGAGTGTTGTGGCGCCTATTGCCCTCAGTTCACCTCTTGCCAGTGCAGGCTTCAGTATATTAGCCGCATCCATTGCTCCTTCCGATTTTCCGGCTCCAACAAGTGTATGTATCTCATCAATAAAGAGGACTATGTCTCCGTTTGATCCAATCACCTCATTTACAACCGACTTAAGGCGTTCTTCGAATTCACCCTTGTACTTTGCGCCGGCAATTAGCGCCCCCATGTCAAGAGAAAATATAGTCTTTGACTTTATATCCTCCGGCACATCACCCCTTATAATCCTGTGAGCCAACCCCTCAGCTATGGCAGTTTTACCGACGCCCGGCTCGCCGATAAGAAGAGGGTTGTTCTTGGTCCTTCGTGTAAGTATCTGCAGGATTCTCCTGATCTCATCATCTCTCCCGATTACCGGATCAAGCTTCCCCGTCCTTGCCTGCTCATTGAGATTTATGGCATACCTGCTCAGAGCATTGAATGTGTCATCGGAGGTCTGGCTTTCTACAGAGGAACCTTTCCTTAATTCCGCTATGGCATTTTTCAGCGCCTGCATCGTAACACCATGATCCTTAAGGATATCTGCAACCTTGTCGTTAGTGTCAATTATTCCCATGAGCAGGTGTTCCGCAGTGACAAATTTATCCTTCATTGCCGAGGCATGGTTGTTTGCCTTTCTCAGTGCATCAGAAGCGCCATTTGAGATATATGTCTCAGCGCCTGAAACTTTCGGGAAGGACTCAATCAGCCTGTCAGTCTGTTTCTCAATTGAAGCTGAATTTGCACCTATTTTTCCGAAAATATAGGATGTTATATTTTCAGCTTCACTCATTATCCCCTTCAAAATATGAGCACATTCAACAGCCTGCTGGCCTTTTGAATTAGCTATGTTGAAAGCCTGCTGTACGGATTCCTGTGCTTTTAGTGTGAAATTATTCAGATTCATTGCTGTTAGTTTTAAAAGCCTGTTTACAAAAGTTTTGCCATTTGCAATAAAAGGATAATTTTTGCCTTTTTGACACCCATGTAGGGTGTTTATAATGCCAATCTGGCAAATATTAAGCGTATATTTGAACTAAAAAGTACACTATGGCAAAGGTACTGTGGAAACCGGGGACAATGATATATCCCCTGCCTGCAGTTATGGTTAGCTGCGGCTCTGAACCATCTGAATATAATATAATTACAATTTCATGGACAGGTACTGTGTGCACAGATCCTCCCATGTGCTATATCTCTGTCCGGCCCGGAAGGCATTCCTATAATATCATAAAGAAGAACATGGATTATGTTATAAACCTGACAACAAGGGATCTTGCCTTTGCAACAGACTGGTGCGGGGTAAAATCGGGAGCCATGCACAATAAATTCGGGGAGATGAAGCTGACTCCGGTACCGGCGACCAAAGTAAGCTCTCCAATGATCCTTGAATCGCCTGTAAACATAGAATGTGTTGTGAGGGAGATCAGGGAACTGGGAAGTCACCACATGTTCATTTCAGAGGTTGTTGCAGTAAATGCCGATGAAGCGTATTTCGATCCCGGATCAGGTCAGTTCCGTTTCAACGATTCATGTCCGCTCTGCTATTCTCACGGGAAATATTTTGAGATCGGAAAATATATCGGAAAATTCGGATATTCAGTTCAGAAGAAGAAAAAAAAGAAACAGGCAGGGAAGAAGAATCATTAACATTATCTTGAAAACAATTACACGAAATTTTTGAAGCAAATAAGTATTTTCATATCTTCAATGCCTAAATAAACCTGAACAAGATGAGTGAGAAGATTCTGGAAACCCTGATGCAGTTATTTGCAATAATTGCCAAGCCTCAGAGTAACGACAGTGAGAGAAGAGGGGTTGTAGAAGCATTTCTGAAACGCCTGCTCAACCAGGAACTGGTTCAACAGTATCTTTCCACATACGATGCTGCTTATGAGGAAGCAAGAAAAAAACTTGAAAAAAGTTCTGCAGAAAGACGTGAAGGAGCAATCGCAATCAGAATCAGGAAGTTTTGCAAGGAAATAAATGAACAGGGACAGCTTGCACAGGATCAGAGAATAGTTGTGGTCATACAGGTTCTTGAATTCTGCAAGTCAGGCGGCGGAGAAGTAAGCCAGATGGAACTTGGATTTATAAGCACTCTTGCTGAAGGTCTTAACATAACAACAGAAGAATACGAATTCATTGAGCGATTTGTTCTGAATCAGTTCACAAATACCCCTACCACCTCTAACCTTCTTATTATAAATGGCATAGCAGATTTCCAGAGCGGAGAGGCAAAACATGTTTTCAAAGATCAGCTGAAAGGTCAGATATGGATACTGTTCGTTCCCTCAGTACAGATGTATTTTGTCAGGTTCAAGGGCTGCGGCGAACTTGTAATGAACGGACAGCTGCTCCAGGAAGAGAAAGTTTATCCTCTTAGCCAGGGAGCCTCAATAAAAGGCTATAAGATAAGTCCTATTTATTACTGGGACATTACAATGCAGTTCCTGAAGGAGGAATTCCTTGAATCGAGGGTGGTGTACGAAGTTAATAACCTGGAGTACAGGTTCAAGAACGGGAAAGTAGGCATCCACCACATGAGCTTCAAGGAGGAATCAGGCAGGATGGTGGGAATAATGGGTGCAAGCGGCGCCGGAAAATCTACTCTCCTGGGCGTTCTGAACGGCACAAACAACCCTTACGACGGAGAAGTACTTATTAATGGCGTAAGCATCCACAAGGACAAGGAAAAGGTAAAGGGACTGATAGGTTATGTATCTCAGGACGATCTACTTATTGAGGAACTGACTGTCTTCCAGAACCTATATTATAATGCCAAACTGTGTTTCGATAATCTCACCGATGAAGAAGTTCAGGCTAGGGTTGATACAGTTCTGAAAAACCTCGGGCTGTATGAGATCAGGGATATACAGGTTGGTAGTCCGCTAAACAAGAAGATCAGCGGCGGCCAGAGGAAGAGGCTGAATATTTCACTTGAACTTATCCGCGAACCGGCTATAATGTTCCTTGATGAACCGACTTCAGGTTTGTCATCACGTGACTCTGAAAATATCCTTGACCTGCTCAAGGAACTTGCGAGAAAGGGGAAACTGCTGTTTATCGTGATCCATCAGCCCTCGTCGGATATCTTCAAAATGTTCGATAAGCTGATTATCCTCGACACAGGAGGATACCTTATATATAACGGCAATCCTATTGATTCCATCGAGTATTTCAAGAGAAAGATGGAACAGGCAAATTACAATGAAAGTGAATGTTATGTCTGCGGAAATGTCAATCCCGAGCAGATATTCAATATTGTTGAAACCAGGGTATTTACAGAAAGCGGTCAGCCAACTGAAATAAGAAGAACCTCACCTGCAGACTGGAGAAAGCTGTTTGCTGACGAGCACAAGGTTGACATCAGGGAACCGGGAGGTGCAATACCCGAAATTAACTTCAAAACCCCGAACAAGCTGAAGCAGTTCATGGTGTTTACAAAAAGGGATATCCTTTCTAAGATTGCCGACACGCAATACCTTCTTATAACCCTTCTGGAAGCTCCTGTACTGGCTTTCTTCCTTGCCTTCCTTATTAAGTATTTTGACGAGAGCGCGAAACATGCACAGTATACTCTTTATGAAAACAGCAACCTTCCGGTATACCTTTTTATGTCGGTTATTGTTGCAATCTTCATGGGCCTCACAGTAAGCGCTGAGGAAATTATTAAGGACAGAAAAATACTCAAGAGGGAAGCATTCCTGAACCTCAGCTGGAACAGCTACCTTATGTCGAAGGTGTTTGTCCAGTTTGGCATTTCAGCAATCCAGGCCTTCACTTTTGTGCTTGTAGGAAACGGTATTACAGAGATAAGGGGAATGCTGCCCGAATACTGGCTTGTACTTTTCTCTTGCTGGGCCGGGGCTAATATGCTCGGACTTGTTATATCTGACAGCTTCAAGGCTGTTGTTACAATTTATATCCTTATTCCCTTCCTCGTTATTCCGCAGATCATCCTTAGCGGTGTAATGGTTAAATTTGAAAAACTGAATCCGAATATCTCCTCACCAACCTCCATACCCTTCTATGGTGAGTTCATAACAGCACGCTGGGGATATGAGGCTCTTGCTGTTAATCAATTCATCTACAATAAATTCGAGAATCAGTTCTACCAGTATGAAAAGATGAAGAGCCGTGGAAATTTCAAAAGGAATTTCTGGTGCACAGAGATGAAATCAAAGCTTGAATCAATTTCAAATGAATTGAAAAAGCCGCAGCGAAGCGAGGATTTTGAGAATGACCTGCTTGTTGTAAGAAATGAAATAAGGAAAGAGCTTGCCTTCCTTCCAAAGCTGAAGTTCGATTACCTCGATGCCATCACACCACAGAAAATTACGCCTGAGGTGGTAACAGCAGCACAGAACTATGTTGAACTGCTCCGGAAGTATTACATTGATTATTATAATTTTGCCGACAACAAGAGAAATGCCCTGATTGGAAAACTGGAAAAGGAAAACGGCAACCTGTACCTTACTTTAAGGGATAAGCATCATAATGAGTCGTTAGAGGAGTTTGCAGTTAATAAAAATGAAACCACGACTCTTATTGAATTCAATGGTGAATTCATTCAGAAAATGGACCCAATCTTCCTCGATCCGCAGTATCCATTTATCAAGGCACACTTTTATTCACCCACAAAACAGATCTTCGGAGCCTTTGTCGACACCTACATCGTAAACGTCATTGTGCTGTGGATAATGACTATAATGCTCTATCTGGTGCTGTATTTCAGGCTCCTTAAACGCCTCCTTGATTCAGGCGAGGTACTTATGGGTA
>CAZEYY010000087.1:5176-15672 GCA_964516485.1 uncultured Rikenellaceae bacterium | reverse complement strand
AATAAATATTACTGCTCCATTTGAAATTGATAACAACATCATTTCAATAAAAACCATACCCGGTCAGCTAATTAAAATGACTCCCATATAATATCCCTCATGAAAAAATTATTTGTTCTTATTCTGCTTGCATCACTTGCTCTTGTCGGAAAATCACAGAACCTTACTCTTAAATCTCCTGACGGGAACCTGACACTGAAAATAACAAACAATCAGAAACTTGAATACTCAGTGACATTTAAGGACAGGACCATTGTAAATCCCTCAATGCTGGGATTCGAATTCAGGGATGAACCTTCCCTGACCGGCAACTTCACGGTTATTGACAGCAAAACAGGAACCACTGATGAAACCTGGATACCTGTTGTAAAATCAAAACATGCTGAAGTAAGGAATAATTACAACGAACTGAAGGTCCTTCTCTGGGAGAAAAATGATCCCTGCAGGTTGCTTGAGATAGAAGCCAGGGCTTACAATGACGGGATTGCATTCAGGCTCAGGTTGCCAAGGGCTGCAAAAGCGGGTGACCGCCAGATTGTTAAGGAATTAACAACATTTTCAATTCCCGGTGATCCGAAAGCCTGGGTTGTAGAATATGGCGCTTATTCCACCTCAAATGAAGCCGAGTTTATGGAACGGCCGCTTTCGTATGTAAACGAAAAGACAATTGCCGGGATGCCGTTTCTTATGGATTATGGGAATAACTGCTGGCTGGCAATAACTGAAGCTAAGATTGACAATTATCCGGCCTTCTATATCGGAACAAACGGAACAACAGGGCAGCTTACAACCAAACTTGTGCCGATACCCGGAGAAGCCGAAAATGGAGTAAAGGCAAGATTCAATGATGAGGTATGGACACCGTGGAGAGTAATGATGATAGCTGATAATCCCGGTGTAATGATCGAATCGGAGATAATCCAGAACCTCAATGATCCCTGTGCCATCAAGGATCCGTCGTGGATCAAACCAGGTATGAGCGCATGGGACCACTGGTGGCATGGTGAAGTGAAAATGGAAATGCCGGTGATAAAACAATATATCGACCTGGCATCAGAGATGGGATGGCCTTACATGCTTGTCGACTGGCAATGGTACGGGAAGTTCAATTCACCCGAAGCTGATATTACAAAATGGGCACCGCAGATAGACATGCCGGAGATTATCAGATATGCAGCATCGGAAAATGTTGACATTCTTGTATGGCTTTACTCAACAGATGTGAATAGGAATTCTGCATATAAAACAGCATTCCCGCTATACAGGAAATGGGGCATCAAAGGAGTCAAGATCGACTTCATGGATCGCGATGACCAGCAGATGGTTAACTGGTACCATGACATAATAAAATGTGCTGCAGAAAACCACCTGACAGTTGATTTCCACGGAGCCTATAAACCTGACGGAATTATCAGGACCTGGCCGAATATGATTACCCGTGAAGGGCTTATGGGAAACGAATATTACAAGTTCTCGGATAAAATGAGTCCCGAACACAATATTAAACTTGCCTTTACCAGGATGCTCGCCGGTCAGATGGATTATACTCCCGGGGCTTTTCTTAATGTTACACGTGAGCAGTTTAAGCAGCAGGTTCCTGCAATAGTCTGGAACACAAGGGTTGCGGAATTATCAAAATTCGTGATTTACGAAAGCCCCCTTACAGTGGTTTGCGATCATCCCGACAATATCCTCGGTCAGCCGGGATCTGACTTTCTGAAGATAGTCCCCTCCACCTGGGATGACATAAAATTTTTGGGAGGATATCCGGGAGAATGGATTGCCCTTGCAAAAAGAAGCGGCGACAAATGGTTCATAGGTGTCATGAATAATAGCAAGTCAAAAACAATTGAGATAAAGCTTGATTTTCTGCAGCCGGGAAATTATAAGGCTGAAACATGGGCCGACACAAAAAACTCAGATAAGGAACCGAAGGAGCTGAAGAAAACATCGACTACTTTAGAAACTCCCGGAACTTTAAAAATAACTATGGCGAAAAACGGGGGGTCTGTTGCTGTGATTGGTAAATAGAACCTATAACCTCTACGAGGTATTATGCATATTGTCTTATCCTGTCAGCTACAAAACCTGAAGCCTTACGGGCTATTGATGATAATTGAATATTATTTCGCCATGTAGTACTCTCCATTCGCCGTAGGCGATAAGGTTTTGTAGAAAATGACAGGTTTTAAAAATTTACCGCGTAGCGGTTTAAGATATGGCCGTGTCCTCCGTGGTTAATAATAATGTTGATCATAATCATTAAATTAGCCATCTGTAATAAAACAAATTCATTTTGAAAAAAGATTGGCGTAAAACTGCACAGTACCTTCTGCCCCGGACTAAACCGGAAGCAAAGGCAGGCAGATATGACATATATCCATCCTTCCTGCTTGAAGAGGGAGTGATATCAACTGGTTATGAAGCACTTGCCGAAGTGATACTGAAACATAAGACCATTACAATTGAAGGTTATGGGGGGGTATTTTTTGATCATTTCAGGAGTAGCCTTGATGTGATTTTTCAGAAGAAGGATGCAAAAGTAACCTGGTATGATACCGTCAATTTCCTTAAGAATCCTGAGGAGATTGAAAAGCTGATTGCTCCTTTTAACGGGGGAGATGATGCTCTTTTCGGAAAAAGAACTAGCCTGAGGATTGAAGATTTCCATGACCTGGAAAAAATTAAGGAACTTACCCCTGACAGGAATTCACAACATAGCATTATAATCGGCCCGGGAGCCTCTCTGGCTGGGTGGAAGGGCTTGCTTATCTATATCGACCTGCCAAAAAACGAGATACAATTCAGGTCAAGGGCAGGCAGCATAACCAACCTTGGGGCAGCCTCAGCAGACGATCCGAAGAAGATGTACAAGAGGTTCTACTTCATCGACTGGATTGTATTAAACCGGCTGAAAAAAGAGCTGCTGCCCTCAATTGATGTTATTGTTGACGGACAGGATCCGGATAATCCTGTCTTTATGAGCGGAGATACCCTGAGGGAAGGGCTGAAAAGAATGTCTCTGAATTACTTCAGGGTAAGGCCCTGGTTTGAACCCGGTGCCTGGGGCGGGACTTGGATCAAAAAGAATATTGACGGTCTCAACAAGGATGTGCCTAATTATGCCTGGTCATTCGAACTGATAGTGCCTGAAAACGGCCTGTTGTTAGAAAGCTCAGGCAGACTGCTCGAGGTTTCATTTGACTTCCTGATGTTTCAGGAAGGAGAAGCCGTGCTGGGTGATTGTCATAAAAGATTCTGTACGGAATTCCCTATCCGCTTCGACTTCCTTGACACCTTTGACGGAGGGAACCTCTCGGTGCAATGCCATCCAAGACCGGGTTATACAAAGAAACATTTTGGTGAAGACTTCACCCAGGAGGAAACGTATTACATACTCGATACTAAAGATGATGCAGTAGTATATCTTGGATTTCAGGAAGATATCAATCCTGATAAATTCAGGAAGGAACTTGAGACAAGCCACGCACAAAAGAAACCTGTTGAAATTGAGAAGTATGTTCAGAAGCTTCCTGCTTCAAAACATGATCTCTTCCTGATCCCCTACGGAACAATACACGGATCAGGAATAAATAACCTTGTTCTCGAAATCAGCTCAACTCCCTATATCTTCACATTCAAGATGTACGACTGGCTTCGTCTCGACCTTGACGGAAAGCCCAGGCAGCTCAACATCGGACGAGCCTTTGACAATCTCTATTTTGACCGTAAAGGAAGTTATGTTACCGAAAAGCTTGTTTCAAAACCAGTGCTGATCAGCCATGGTGATGACTGGAAGCTTTATCATCTTCCTACCCATGAAACACATCTGTACGATGTCCACAGGTTTCACTTCATGAACAATGTTGAAGTAAGTACAGAAAACAAGTGTCATGTTCTCAGCCTGGTAGAAGGAGAAAGCATAGTACTTGAAACGGGAAGTGGTTTAAGGCAAAGGTTCAGTTATGCAGAAACTTTCGTTGTTCCGGCTGCTGCCGGCGCATACAGGCTTATCAATGAGTCCGACAGGGAAGCTATTGTTGTGAAAGCCTTTGTAAAATAAATTAAAATGCTCAGAATAAATCCGGTAATACTGTTTGTTTTTCTTATGATCCTTTCAGGAGGATGCATCAGGAAACCTTCAGGCACAGGTGATCACGGAAAATTCACCTTCCTTTCTGAGGAACATTTTAAGTTTCTTGAAAAGCTTACAAAGGATGTTATCGACAGCTCCAGGATCAGTCCAGGAGAGAAAGTTGTTGAGAATACCGGACCAAACAATACAAGTGGTATACTTATCAGGCCGGGAGGAAGAAGCTGCTATCCTGCCTTCTGGATACGCGATTATGCCATGTCGCTTGAAACCGGATTTATAACTCCTGAGGAACAGAAACATATGCTTAAGCTTGTTGCTTCAACGCAGTGCGACCAGACATGGATCACCAAAGGCGGGAGCATTATACCTTACGGAGCCATAGCTGATCATATCAGGATTGACGACGGGTTGCCTGTTTACTTTCCCGGCACCCTGGGTTATGATGACCAGGGAAATAAAAAGTTCGGAATATTTCCACCTTATGATGACCAGTATTACTTCATACATATAGTCTGGTATTATGCCATGACAACAGGGGACAAAAATATTCTGAAAGAACAGATTAATTACAGGGTACTTTCTGACCGGCTGATCTCTGCTTTCCATCTGCCGCCTTCACATGAGGATAATCATCTTGTTTATACGACTGATGATTTCAGGGGTGTTGATTTTGGTTTCAGGGATGTAATAACAATGACAGGCGATCTCTGTTTCACATCAATTCTGAAATGCCGTGCAGCATCGGAAATGGCTGATCTTATGAAGATTTCAGGCAACCTGAAGGCAGCATCACGATATACGAAAATTGCTGAAAGTATAAAATCCGCAATACCTTCAATATTCCTTAATGAAAAAGGAATGCTCAGGGCCTCAACGGGGAAAAGCTCCCAGCCCGATGTATGGGCAACGGGACTGGCAGTATATTATGGAATACTGGATGGAGAAACAGCCGGTAAAGCATGTCGTGAGCTTACAGAAGCATATCAAAAGGGAGAACTTGCCTTCAGAGGCAATATAAGGCACATTCTGACCACAGATGACTTTTGTGACAGTACTGCCTGGGAATATTCGCTTGCTTCAAAGAATACCTATCAGAACGGTGCCTACTGGGGAACTCCGACCGGATGGATATGCTATGCCATTTCCATGACTGATCCTGAATCTGCCAGGAAACTGGCTGAAGAGTATGTTCTGGAACTCATCGAAAATGATTTCAGAAAAGGTCCCGGATTTGGCTCTCCCTATGAGTGTTTCCATTCTTCAGGATTCAGACAGAATCCGGTTTATATGGCGTCAGTGACCTGCCCGTACATTGTTTTCAAAAATTTGAAATAAGAGACAGATGGACAGGCGAAAATTCATAACCAACAGTGTGATAGTATCCGGCGGCTTTACACTTGCACCAATACTTCATAAAAATTATATTGATAGATTTGATGATGGTTTTCCGGTCGCCGGTAGCCGGTCACCGGTAGCCGGTCTCTATGATCTGTTCAAAGACCCTCCCCTTTCTTATCATCCTTACGTACGATGGTGGTGGAACGGGAACAAGGTTGAAGCAGGAGAACTCATCAGGGAACTGAGGCTGCTGAAAGAGGCAGGCATAGGTGGCGTTGAGATAAATCCTGTTGAATTCCCTTCACGGTCGGAAGGTGATGATCTGGGCAAAGCATCATTAAAGTGGCTCAGCAATGAATGGATTGAATTGCTCAGGCTTGTATTTGATGAGGCCAAAAACCTTGGCATGACCTGCGACCTCATTGTCGGCTCAGGCTGGCCTTTCGGTTCAGAAAACCTTGAAGATAATGAACGCTCTCAGGTGGTGACAGTTGCTGTTAAGAAATTAACAGGACCTGCAGATTATGAGATATCCGAATATGAGCTTTTCAGGGAGGCCGACCCTGCTATAAGTTCTCCTTTCCCCGGAAGAACAATGGAACTCCTGTCCCTGATGCTTGTCCCTGATCCGCTTGAAAAGCCTGAACAGGTAATTGATCTGAAAGCAGAACCAGGTAAAAAGAGCTGGAAGATTTCGATTCCGGAGGGAAAACACGCTGTGATAGGCCTGGTAAAAATTAACGGATTCATGCAGGTTATCAACGGTGTTCCGGGAGCCACAGGTCCGGTACTGGATCATTATAACAGCCAGGCTGTTGAGAAGTACCTCAACCAAATGTCGGAAACCATTGAAACGCGCATCGGACCCCTTTCAGGTCACATAAGGGCCCTTTTTACTGACAGTCTTGAGCTTGAAGGAGCAAACTGGACCAGCAGGATGCGGGAATATTTTATTGAAAAAAATGGTTATGACCTTATGCCTTATCTGCCGTTCATCCTCTTTAAAACCGGAGGCATGGGCAACGTAACCGATTTCAATTACAATGTTAAATTATCCCCCGATTTAGAAAATGTAATTCGCAGGGTAAGGTATGACTTCGATCACACAAAAGCCTCCCTTCTAAATGAGACTCTTACAAAAACATATCTTGAATGGTGCAGCAGGCTGAATGTGAAATCGAGGGCCCAGGCCTACGGAAGGGGCCTCTTCCCGCTCGAAAGCAGCTTTGATTATGATATTCCCGAGGGTGAATCATGGACTATGAACTGGCTGAAGCACAGGATAGGTGAAGAAATGCCGGAGGATGACTACAGGAGAGGCAGGGCTTATACAATGGTAAATAAATATGTATCCTCGGCTGCTCATCTCAAAGGTAAAAAACTTGTGAGCTGCGAGGAAATGACTGATACCTACACAGTGTTCAACACTTCACTTGAAAACCTGAAGATCGGAAGCGACCAGTCAATAATATCGGGTATCACTCATTCAATCTTTCACGGATTCAACTACTCTCCTCCTGAGGCACCCTATCCTGGGTGGATCAGGTACGGAGCTTATTACAATGAGAAAAATACCTGGTGGCCCTGGTTCAGCATTTTTAATGAATATAAGGGCAGGTTATCCTCACTTCTTCAGAATGTTATGATGTTTGCTGACATAGCCATTCTGCCACCTCTTGACGATATGTGGAGCCTGATCGGAGCGCCTATGGAGCCATTCCCTTCTGTTACGCATGTGGATTATTTTACACTTGTGTGGGAAGCTATCAACAAGAACGGTAACGGATGTGACTATGTATCCCAGGGCGTGATAAGGGACAGTGAAATGAAAGAGGGATTCATGCATTTTGGTCCAAGAAAATACAATACACTTTTCCTTGTGAAAGTGGATTCACTTCATCCGGATACCGCAGCCAGAATGCTCGACTTCATCAATGCCGGAGGAAGGATCTTCTGTGTTGAATCATTTCCTTCAAAATCATTAGGGTATAAAGACTGGGAGGAGAATGATAAAACAGTTAATGATCTTGTAGAAAAAATGAAAGCCTTTCCTGACAGTTTCATTCTTCTTGAAAAACCTGAAAAGGACTTCATCGGATGGTTCAGGTCTGTGCAGGAAAAATACAATATCAGACCTTACCTTAAAATTGAAAAACCCGATCCGTTTGTGATGCAGAACAGGTATCAGGCTGATGACGGGACAGAAGTAATTTATCTGATAAACTCCAGTCTGAATAATCCGTTCAGGACGCAGCTTACCTTTTCAGGAGATATCAGCTCACGGCGGAGTTGCTGGAAATGGGATCCGGAAACAGGGAGAAGGTATAAAATAAAACTTGAAAAGGGCGATAAATTTAATCTTGACCTTGGACCTGCCGAATCTTTTCTTTTCGTGTTTGACAAAACAGGCAAGGGTGAGGAATGGAAACCACTTCCCGCAGAGGGCAATGAGATAAAAACATTTACTGAAGGCTGGATGGCAGAATTTACCCACTGTCACGACGGTTCTGTAAAAACAATTTTCCCTGACAGGCTGAAGGATCTCAGGGACTTAACTGATTATGTAAATTTTGCAGGAATTGTAAAATACAGGAATAGTTTTACAAGCTATAATATAAGTGCAAGGACTTTCCTGAATGCCGGAAAAGTATACGGATTATGTACATTGAAAATAAACGGGAATGATCTGGGAACCAGATGGTACGGGCGAAGGATCTTTGAGCTCACAGGCTATCTTAAACCCGGCAGAAATGATTTAGAAATAACTGTTGCCACATCAATGGGCAACTATATGAAATCGCTGACAGACAATCCCATAGCCCAGTACTGGACTAACGAAAAGAACAAAGTCCAGCCATTACAGTCAATGGGACTTATCGGTCCTGTAACAATTTACCAGCTTTAAATGTTCCAACAGTGAAAACTCAGTGCAATTCCGTGTAACTCCGTGGTAAAAAAAATAAAAATGAAAACCAATCAGTTCATCCTGTATTTCATCCTGTCTGCCTTGCCTCTAAATCTGCAGGCAAAGGACTACAACGCTTCAATGTTCGGTGTAAAATCCAACGGAACGACAATGAACACACGGTCAATCCAGAAAGGCATTGACTACATAAGCTCAAACGGAGGAGGAACTCTGGTATTCTATGTGGGAAGATATCTCACAGGAAGCATTTACCTTAAATCGAATGTTACTATACGGCTCGAAGAAGGAGCCATTCTGCTTGGCTCTGTAAATCCGCTTGACTATGACCGTAATTTCAACTGGACCGCCCTTGTCTTTGCCCTCGACCAGCAAAACATAGGTATAACAGGAAAGGGAGTTATAGACGGCAGGGGCTTTGAAGTGGCAACAAATCTTGTTGAACTCATCCACAACGGAATAATTTCCGATCCGCTCAGATATGACCGCCCGAATGAGTCAATCAGGCCTCAGAACATTTACTTCCGTGGTTGCCGCAACATCACAATAAGCGGGATTATGCTGAAGGACCCGGGCAGCTGGAATCAGCAGTACGACCAGTGCAGGAATCTTACTGTCGACGGCATCATTGTCGACAGCAAATCATACTGGAACAATGACGGAATTGATATAGTCGACTGCGACAGTGTCAGAGTAACAAACTGTTATATTGATGCAGCCGACGACGGAGTCTGCCTGAAATCACATTCTCCTGATTTCATCTGTAAGAATGTTTATGTTTACAACAACAAAATCAGGACCAGCGCCAATGGCATCAAGTTCGGAACAGCATCTTATGGAGGATTCAGCAACATTAAAATTGTAAATAACCTTGTATTTGACACATACCGTTCTGCAGTAACTTTCGCCGCAGTGGATGGAGGCATTGTTGAAAATGTGACAGTTGATTCGCTCAGGTCGATTAATACTGGAAATGTAATTTTCCTCAGGATCGGAGAAAGAAGAACCGGTAAAAAAGGCCGTATGAGCAACATTACAATTTCGAATGTTTATGCCGAGGTGCCTGCAACCAAACCTGATGCCGGCTATAATTATGAAGGACCGGTTGAAGATCTGCCAAGAAATATCTCTCCCTCATCAATTACAGGAATGCCGGATGTACTTATAGAAAATGTAACACTGAAGAACATTGAAATTCATCACCCCGGGGGAGGCAATCCAAATTTTGCAAAGATTGGCCTTGATGAACTTGACAAGGTACCTGAAATGGCTGCATCATATCCCGAATTTTCGATGTTCAAAGAGCTGCCTGCATGGGGCTTTTACATCAGGCATACCAATGGAATAAAATTCGAAAATGTAAAATTATTCTGCGGGAAGAAAGACTATAGGACAGCTGTAGTCCTTGATGATGTAAAAGATGCAACCTTTGAAGGACTAAAGGTTTATGAGCCGGATAAAAAGAAGGTTATTGTTTACCCTTACAGATCGGAAAAGATTTCAGTCAGGTAATGCCGGTTTTTAACTGCAAAGATTTTCTCCTGTACTCCCTGTCCAGGAGCTCTCTGCTGTTCGCAGATCCGTGGGATGGAATGAAAAGGCTGCAACCTGTTTCAAGAAGCTTTCCCCAGCTCTCAACCATCTTCTTTACGTCACAGGCGAAGGGAGGGAATACAGATCCCCTGAATACTCCGAACATTGAATCTCCGACAAGTGCAATCTCATTATCAACTATCACGCTTACAGATCCTTCTGTATGCCCCGGAGTATGAACAACATAGACATTCAAACCGAATTCTTCAAGTTTGAAATACTCATCAAAAAGAAGATCGCTTTCACAGGGCTGATATCTCCCTGGCGATTTTATGAACCTGGTTATGACCCTTATGAGGAAGCCGGAAAAGGGATTCGTCCCTCCGGGAAGATCTGTTTCACCATGAGCAAGGTAAGAAGCCTCTGATTTATGTATGCCAACAAGGGCCTTGAATTTATTCTTGATCCAGTATGCATTTTCTGCATGGTCGAAGTGAGCATGGGTAAGGATAAGCAGATCGATCTTGCTGACATTTAGTTTTTTAAGTCTTGCATTCAGTTTGCCTCTCATGAATGCAGGGCTGGTATCAACCAATATATTCCTGT
>CAZEYY010000087.1:0-5076 GCA_964516485.1 uncultured Rikenellaceae bacterium | reverse complement strand
TCGCGATTGAGGGTATTCTCATGTATTATAATTCCCTTGCAGCCATTATAACCCGCATCTGCCATTATATCCAGAATATCCTGTACATTTTCTATTTTAACTGTATCCTGACCTATTTCAGCAATACTCAAACCATCATTTGTTTCGTGATAGATAATCATGGAAAACTATTTTGTTAAACTGTCATTTCTATTTCCACTTTAAGCTTTACAATATGCAACCGGCAGTATTTTGCACCTTGCGCCATGCGCCGGGCGTCGTGAGCCGTGTGTCGTGCGTCGTGTGTCCTATTTCATTACTTTTTTCAATATGCCAAACACCCCTCTTATGAATGTTGCACTTGTCAGTACCTTCACCATCTGGTCCTGGGGAGTTTTGGCGTTTCGTCCGTATGGCTTTCCCCCTGAAGGTCTTGGAGGCCTCTCCCACTCCTTCTGAGCAGCTTCCTCTTCCTTCGCCTTCTGCATCTCTGACACTTTCCCGCTGAGTATCTCATAAGCGCTCTCCCTGTCAATTGTCTGGCTGTATTTCTGAACAAGAATTGAAGAACTGTTAATTGCTTTTATTTCATCCGGAGTCAGGATATCCATCCTGCTGACAGGAGCCCTAAGCATGGTTGCAGCAAGAGGAGTTGGCGTTCCTTTTTCGCTCAATGCAGTTACAAGGGCCTCTCCTATCCCGAGGCTTGTGATTGTTTCATCAGTTTTATAATATTCTGAGATCGGATAGTTCTCGGAAGTCAGCTTAATAGCCTTTCTGTCAACAGCGGTAAAAGCCCTCAGGGCATGCTGCACCTTAAGTCCCAGTTGCGACAGCACACCGTTTGGAATATCGGTTGGATTCTGGGTCACGAAAAATATGCCTATCCCCTTCGACCTTATCAGTTTAACTATATTCTCTATCTGATCGAGAAGAGCCTTGCTTGCCTGACTGAAAATCAGATGTGCCTCATCAATAAAAATTACAAGCTCGGGCTTCTCTGCATCTCCCTTTTCGGGCATCTGTGAATATACTTCGGCAAGAAGCGAAAGCATGAAGGTTGAGAACAGTTTTGGCTTATCCTGAATATCCGTAAGCCTCAGTATGCTTATATATCCATTCCCGTTTTTATCACGCCTCATCAGGTCACGGATATCAAATGAGAGCTCGCCAAAGAACATATCAGCGCCCTGCTGTTCAAGCTCAAGGATTTTCCTTATAATGATTCCGGTTGTGGCAGTTGATATTTTACCGTAATTCTGTTCAACTTCCTTTTTCCCTTCTTCAGTTACATACTGAATTGCCTTTTTAAGATCCTTAAGGTCGAGAAGTGCAAGTTTATTGTCATCGCAATACTTGAAAATTACAGATAACACGCCTTCCTGGGTATCATTCAGATCAAGGATCCTTGATAGAAGAACCGGACCAAACTCCGAAACAGTTGCCCTCAGCCTCACACCATCCTGTTTTGAAAGTGAAAGCAGTTCGGCAGGGTATCCCTTTGGTGAAAACGGAAGGTTAAGTTTTGCATGACGGTCAAGGATAAACTGTTTTGCTTCACCCGGCATGGCTATACCGCTCAGGTCTCCTTTAACATCCATCAGAAGTACAGGTACTCCTTTTTCAGAAAGTTGTTCTGAGATCACCTGGAGTGTTTTGGTCTTTCCTGTTCCTGTTGCACCTGCAATAAGCCCGTGCCTGTTCATTGTGCGTAAAGGCACATTGATATTTGCACCTGAGGCTACCTCTCCGTCAACAATCCCGCAACCAAGTGTTATAAAATCACCCTTGCAGGCATATCCTTCTGCTATATGTCTTGTGAATGCTTCTGTCTTGCTCATATAGAAATTAATTAGTTCAAGATTCCGGTTTAAAGAAGGTGCAATTTAACAACTAATGTTCAATTTTTTAACAACAATTATAAGTGAAGCCTGAACATAACTCCCGGTTTTTATGTTCAGGATCTGAGGAAGACCTTCACTTTATAAGAATTGCTTATCTTTGAAGATATATCTCGTAAAATAACATAAAACAAACACCTGATTTGCTGTTAATATATTAACAATAACCAAGTTGATTATGAAGAAATACATTTGCATCAGCCTTATTTCGTGGTTTTTATTAAACATCGGAATATATGGACAGGTCACAGAACCTGAAAAACAACTCCGTTCACAGAATGCTGACACAACCCAGGGCTGGAAGACAGGCGGAGTGCTTAGTGTGAACATGGCACAGACTTCACTGTCGCACTGGGCAGCCGGTGGTCAGAATTCACTTGCTGTTAACGGGCTCTTCAGTGCCTTTGCCAATTATAAAAGAGGAAACTCTGTATGGGACAACTCCCTCGACCTAGGTTATGGCTTGCTGAAACAGGGAGATGAGGACTTCAGGAAGACAGATGACAAAATAGACTTCCTTTCAAAGTATGGTCAGAAAGCTTTCACAAATTTCTATTATGCTGCACTCTTCAACTTTAAAACCCAGTTCACCGACGGGTTCAATTATCCTGATAAAACAAACATAATTTCAACACATTTCGCACCTGCATATATCACTCTGGCTATCGGTCTTGACTATAAACCCAACGCCTATTTCAGTGCATTTATCGCCCCTCTTACTTCAAAGTTCACTGTTGTTACTGATTCATATCTGTCCGATCTGGGAGCCTTTGGTGTTAAACCGGGGGAAACATTAAAAAGTGAGATGGGAGGTTACCTCAGAGCTATTTATTCGAAAAATGATTTTAAGGCAGAAATACTTAAGAACGTATCATTTACAACAAAGATCGATCTCTTTTCAAACTATGCCGAAAATCCCCAGAATGTTGACGTAAGCTGGGAGACGCTGCTTGCCTTCAAGGTCAATAAATACCTCTCCGTCAACTTCAACACCCACCTCATTTATGATGATAATATCACGATAATGGAGGACAAAAACGGAAACGGTACTGTTGAATCAGGGGAAGGCACTAAATCCCTTGTTCAGTTCAAGGAGATCTTCGGAGTTGGATTCGCTTATAAATTCTGACCACTCACACGACCAGGAAGAACTAACACAGAGGAATACAGGAGGGACACAGAGGGCACAGAGGACAAGACTCTGTGAATCTCTGTGATTCTCTGTGTATCTCAATGTAACTATAAAAATTATACTTCAGCTTATTTTCATTAGTAAATGAATTAATCTAAATTTACTTTGACTTAAGTTGTTTTTACATGAAATACTCTTTCCCTGCCCTGTTGCTCCTGGCTCTTCTGTTCAGTCATTGCTCAGATAAACCTGAATTCTCACTTTCCGTAAAGCAGATAAAATGCAATAACATTGAAAATCCTTCAGGGACTGATTCAGTTCCGCTTTTCAGCTGGCTGCTCTCCTCTGACGTAAAAGGCCAGCAGCAGTCTGCATACCGGATTATTGTTTCTTCTGTCCCGGATAAGACAGAAAAGGGAAAAGGAGATTTCTGGGACAGTGGTAAAATTAATTCAGGTAAAAATGCATGGATCAGATATGAAGGGAAGAAACTCCAGCCTGGTACAGAATACTTCTGGAAAGTTCTTGTCTGGGATAAAGATGATATGAGATCGCCATGGAGCGAAACTGGAACCTTCATTACAGGATTGTTCAATAAGGAAGACTGGGATGGTGCAAAATGGATTGCTTATGAAGAAGTAAGCGACTCACTGTTACTGGTTCCCGGAGTCCATGGAAACGGTGATAAGCTCGGGAATAAAGCACTGAAGAGAACAGTTGTACCATTATTAAGGAAGGAATTCACTGCTAAAGCGAAAGTTAAGAAAGCCCTCGTATTTATAAGTGGTTTAGGACATTATGAACTCAGCATAAATGGTGAAAAAATCGGGGAAAGCTTCCTTTCACCCGGGTGGACCGATTACAGGAGGACTTGTCTTTTTAATACTTATGATGTCACAGACAACCTGGAAAAGGGACAGAATACTTTTGGTGTGATTCTCGGGAACGGTTTTTATAATGTAAACAGGGAGCGCTACAGGAAACTTGTTATAGCTTACGGAGCTCCTGAAATGATCCTTAAGATGACTATCACCTATACTGACGGATCAACTGAGACAATTATAAGTGATGAAAGCTGGAAATCAGCTCCGTCACCCGTAACATTTTCCAGCATTTATGGCGGAGAGGATTATGATGCGCGTCTGGAAAAACCCGGTTGGAACAGGAATGGATTCAATGATTCAGCCTGGAAAAATGCAATTCCTGCAAGGGAGCCGCAGGGCAGCCTGAAACCTGAACAGGACTACCCAGTGAAGATAATGGAAAGCTTTACTCCCGTATCAGTTACAAGGAGAAAGGGCAGCCTGTTCATTTATGATTTCGGACAGAATGCTTCAGGCATAATTAAAATAAAAGTCAGGGGAAAGAGCGGACAGACAGTAAGGTTCCTTCCCGGAGAACTGCTTGGTGAAGATTCACTAGTAACCCAGCAGGCAACAGGTACTCCGTACATACTCAGCTATACTCTCAAAGGAGAAGATGAAGAGTTGTGGATGCCACAGTTTACTTATTACGGATTCAGATATGTACAGGCTGAAGGCGGAGTACCTGCTGGTACTGACCCTGAAGGAAAACCGGTAATAGAAGCTCTTGATATGCTCCATACGAGGAATTCATCTCCTGAGGACGGAAGCTTCTCCTGTTCGAATGAGCTGTTCAACAGGATAAATGAACTTATAAAGTGGGCCATAAAAAGCAATTTCGCAAGCGTTATCACCGACTGCCCCCACAGGGAGAAGCTCGGCTGGCTTGAACAGACACACCTGATGGGCAATTCGATCAGGTACAATTATGACATCCACAATACTTACATAAAGGTGATTTCAGACATGATTGAAGCCCAGCTTGATAACGGGCTCGTTCCCGACATAGCCCCGGAATATGTACCTTTTTATGCAGGCTTCCGCGATTCTCCGGAATGGGGAAGCGCCTGTGTAATACTGCCCTGGTATATGTACGAATGGTATGGGGATGATAATATTCTGAGAACAGCATATCCGATGGTTAAAAGATACGTCGATTACCTGAGTGGAATGACTGATAATCATATACTTTCACATGGTC
>CAZEYY010000086.1:0-15860 GCA_964516485.1 uncultured Rikenellaceae bacterium | reverse complement strand
AAGACAATACCAGATATTACCGGCATTGAGGATACAGATCCTTTCGAAAATGTGATGATCTATCCCAATCCCACAACAGGTATGTTCACTATCGGGATGAACAACAACATTTTCGGTGAACTTGAAATTGATATCTTCAACCAGAGCGGAAGCAAAACTCTGAACATAAAATTCGAAAAAACAACAACTCACTTCTCAAGTCAGATTGACCTCAGCGGTCAGAGCAAGGGATTTTATCTTATAAGGCTCTCATTAGAAAAATATTCTGCCACACGGAAAATATTGCTTGAATAATTCAGTCGAATATTCAAATACATGATCATAAAATATTTATGACATGCAGCTGAAAAGACATTCGAAAAATCATTCCTGATATCTGATTTTCATGAAGAAATATTTCCTTCAGCTTTGGTAAAAATCTGATATTTTATTGAGCGGATTCACTATATTGGTGAAGTTTTAACCCCTCACTCAATACAATAACCCCAGTTATATGAATTTCTGCTTTCCAGCCTGTCGCCTAAAAGACAGATTATCTAAAAGAGCCGGTATAGCCCTCATTATCATTGTATTATTTGCACAAACAACTAAGCTCAATGCCCAGAATAATGCCTTAAGCTTTGACGGAAGTAACGATTTTGTTTCTGTCCCGGCCCTTGGAACCGGGTATAACCAGTTCACTATTGAGACCTGGATCAATCCAGCTTCTTTAGCTGCAGCCGGTGGATTTAACGGACTCTTAAATACAAATACCTGGTCTCCCGGAGATATCCATTTTCAGATTAATAATGCTAAAATAGAACTGGCTGTGAATGCAAGTACAATTGCAGATGTGCCTTACAGCTCATTTACATTAAATAACTGGCATCACCTTGCCGTAACATATAATGCTGTCACTAAAAAAGTATGCATCTACGTAAACGGAACTCTCCTTCAGTCGCTTACACTCACTGATGCTGTACAGGCAAATTTCTCAGCAGCGGAAATAGGTGCATGGAATTCAACGCGATACTTTAATGGAATAATTGATGAATACAGAATCTGGAGTACAGAACGTACATCGTCTGAGATAAAAGATAATATGTTCTCCTCAATGACCGGAACTGAAACAGGCCTGCTTGCAGCATTCAGCTGTAACCAGGGAACTGCCGGAGGTGCAAATTCAGGATTGACTACATTGATAAACTCAAAAGGCAGCAATAACGGCACTCTTAATTATTTTAATCTTTCAGGCACGGTATCCAACTGGGTAAGCAGTTTTAAATCAGTCCCGGTTTCACATGCAGCTTCATTTACCGGCACTCTCGTTTCAGACAAAATCACACTCACATGGATCGATGCGACAGGATCGGTGATCCCTGACGCTTACCTGATACTTGCATCAAAAAGCAATTCTTTTACCGATCCCATTAACGGTGTTATGCCTGCCGATGACAATGACCTGAGTGACGGGGTGGGTGTAATGAGAATCGCGAAGGGAATACAGACATATAACGGGTGGATAAATGAGGAAATAAACACCACGTATTATTTCAGAATATACTCAGTGACAAATACCGGAAATACTGTACAATATAATAAATCAGGCACCATTCCCCAGGTACAGGTGGTATCAAGGCAAATTTTATCACAAGTGTCTTCAGGTTTTCCTCAATTCACCGGTCCTATATGGGCGGATTATAATAATGACGGTTTTCTCGATCTTCTTGTATGGCTTGACAATTTAGAAAGGACAGCATTGTACAGGAACAATCAGAACAACACCTTTACAATCATAACTTATTTCAACTTACCAAGTTTCGAATCAAACATCGGATGGACGGATATCGATTTGAACGGATATCTTGATATGACAGGAGGAGTTACAATGTATTATAATAATTCTGGAGCATCATTTATTCCTGCAGCTTCAACAATCCTGGGCTTGTCGGACTTAAAAGGAGAATGGGGCGACTTCGACAATGATGCTGATAATGACTTCCTTACAAGGGCTGCAAACGGATATGAAATCAAAATATACAGGAGAAACTCAGGTTTCTACAATGAATTATACGGAAATACTTTCCTGCCATGCGAAGGTGTGATAAAATGGATTGACTATAACAATGATGGTTATCTGGATATTTTTGCCACAGGGAAAAATCCCCTTGACGGCAAGGAGTACAGTTCGCTTTACAAAAATGAAGGCGGCGGAAAATTCACCCGGCAGACACAGATAAGCCTTCCCGCACTGAAAGATGCATCGGTATGCATCGCTGACATAAATTCCGATGGCAGAATCGACATACTGCTGTCAGGAAATAAGACTGACAACACAGGAACAGTGATCCTCTGCACAAATGTCGACGGTAGCTCATTCACAAGTACAACAATTGCCGGATTTTACGATTGCAGTAATAACCCGGCTCCGGCAGTAGTTGATCTGAACAATGACGGACTTAATGACATCATTATAAGTGCAAAAAATAATGAAACAGACGGTATCGTCAAAATTTTCAGGAACAACGGCAACAGCTCTTTCTCTGAGTTTTTTTCACAATCAATTGCAGGATCAACTGCAGGACTGGGACTATTCGATTTAAATAATGACAATAATATTGATCTTGTTGAAGGATGGTCGCAGGTGCTACAGAATACAGTTAGCGCCTCTAATGCCTTCCCGGGCAAAATTACTTCAGCAACAGCTGTTCCTGAGGGAAACGGTGTACGTTTTAACTGGACTGGTACTGATGACAAGACACCGGCGGCTGGACTTACTTATGAACTCCGTATAGGCACCACTCCGGGCGCATCAAATATTATAGCAGCAAATTCAATAGGCTCCGGTAAAAGAAAACTTTATACAATGGGAAATATGGGGTCTGCAACCTCAAAATATCTCCAGCTGCCAAAAGGAACCTATTACTGGGGTGTACAGGCCATCGATAACAGTTTCAGGGGTGGCGCCTTCTCTGATGAAAAATCATTTATAATCTCTGATGTCCCGTCTTCAGGATTAACAGCAGAAAAGATTGATAATTACTCTCTTAAACTCAAATGGATCAAAGGGAACGGGGCAAAAAGAGCAGTCTTCTGCAAGATCGGAACCTCAGGAACAGCAGCACCTGTAAACAATAAAACTTATATCGCTTCTCCCAGCTTCGGAGAGGGAGATCAGATATTAAGCTCCGGATGGTACTGCCTTTATAACGGAACAGGTGACAGTGTGAATGTCTCAAATCTCAGCTCATCAAACTCATATATCTTTCATGTAACTGAATATAATGGCAATTCCGGATCGGAGAGTTATGTACTTGCTACCGCAAATGGTAATCCCGGTGTATTCAGTACGGCAGTATTCAGTGAACAGGCAGCTATCCCTGTTCCGGATAATTATGGCTATGATTCAAGGGTCAGCGTTGGTGATTTCAACAATGACAAGCTTCTCGATTTCCTGTATAATTTTCAGGGAGTAACATATAATTATACAAATCAGGGGAATAATACATTTACCCAGGCAACAGTCAGCTCTCCCAGGTCATTCAATAACTCTCTTATAAGGGTAGTTGATTTTAATAATGACGGATTTCCCGATTTCTCCGAAACAGGTGATGTGTATGTAGCATGGCAGAGGTATCCTGCATTTACACGTTTCTTTAAAAATAACGGGAACAATTCCTTCACTGAAATATATGATGCAGAATCTGCAGGCACAATTAATAATTCAATGGACTGGATTGATTATGACAATGACGGTTATGTTGATTATTTCCTGGGCGGCAACAAACCAACTGTATCTGAAATAGCTGAATACCCCTACGCCCAGACAAATTACACCAGAATATCAAAGATATTCAGGAATAACGGTCCTGCAGGAAGTTATTCCTTTTCAGAACAAACGGAAATTGTCCTTCCGGGCCTAAGCAACGGAGCCGCCCGATGGGGCGATTTCAATAATGACGGATGGCCGGATCTGTTGCTGACAGGCATTGCAGACGATGATATCTATTATATCTACCTGTATATCAACAGTAAAAATAACAGCTTCATACAGCATAGAATTGAGTATAATGGTCCCGGCAGCTCTGTCAGCCATCTTGAATGTGCAGACTTTGATAAAAACGGATTCCTTGATTTCATCCTGGCGCCGGATTTCGCGGATGTCATCCTTTTCCTTAATAACGGAGATAATTCTTTCACACAGGATCTGACTTCATTCTCGGAACAAAAATCATTAGGCCAGTTTGTGACAGGTGATTTCAATAATGACAAGGCTGTGGATGTGATGTTCATGCATTCCGGAACCCCGTTCAAAAGATTATACATTAACAATTATCCCGGGAAAACCTTCTCAATTGTAAATGACTTTATATCAACAGGTTCAGGAGCAGGCAATATTGCAGCCGGTGATTATGACAATGACGGTGACCTTGATATTTTCTCTTCCGATAACGGGGCAACACCCGCAGTATGCAATATTATTAAAAACAGTGTTGCAATGAAATCGGGCAATTTCCCTGTCAATACCCTACCTGAAGCTCCTGTGAATCTGAAATCCACAATTGTACCCGGCAAGTTGCTGATTAACTGGGACTATGTCACCTCTGATGAAAGCCCGAATCTCAGCTATAATCTGAAACTGGAAAAAGACGGTGTTGTTATAAACTCGCCAAACTCAATTCTCTCCGGAGGAAAAAGGCTTATTCCCGGGATGGGCAATACAGGTCTGAATAACTTCGCCATACTTAAAGGACTGCCTGCCGGGACTTATAACATAGCTGTACAGGCAATCGACGGTACTTTTGCAGGAGGCCCATGGTCTGAAAGCTATTCAGTTGATATAAAGAACACTACAGCGTTCTTCACCTTCGATACTGTGTGCTTTAAAGCAAAAACAAAAGTCTCCGATCTTTCAACCTCGACATCAAAAATAGTTTCAAGGCAATGGATACATAATAATATTACTTTCTCTACCGACTCTGTTGCCTTTTTTAGTTTTCCTGCTGCAGGAACTGATTCTGTCAGTCTTATCATAACTGATTCGGAAGGAGCAAAAGATACAGTGACTCATAAAATTTATGTAAAACCAAGGCCTGTTGCAGATTTTACTGCCACAACAGTTTGCATGGGTCTGCCGACAGTTTTCTCGAATAACTCATCCAGAAACGGTGCAGGGGCTGTAACATGGAGCTGGAACTATGACAATGGAGACCCGGCTTCAACTGATTCAATACCTCTCAATAAAATATACGGTCTGGCAAAAACATATAATGCAATACTTACAGTTACAGCATCGAACGGCTGCGCCGACACTCTGGCCAGGGATGTGATTGTTGCAGCTATTCCGAATGCTGTTACATCGGTGAACGGATTAACAACATTCTGCAGTGGTGACAGTGTACTGCTCGAGGTTGAGAATAATCCATCCTATAACTATAAGTGGCAGCTGAATAATAATGACCTTACAGGATCACATTCAAATTCCTTTGCAGTCAAAACATTTTCAGGTTCTTATACTGTAAAAGTCACAAATCCCCTTGCAAACTGTATTGCAACATCAGCCCCGGTAGCAGTTGTTATAAAGGAAATGCCCGATGCTCCAACGATCCTTGTGTCTGATCCTACAACGATATGCGCAGGCGATTCGACGGAATTAAGAGTAACAGCAATAGCCGGACATTCATATTTGTGGAAGCTGAACGATGGTTCAACAGGATTGAGTTCAGAAAACATATTTGCAAAGAATACAGGCATTTACAGCCTTGTTGTCAGGAACAGTACCGGCTGCTCTTCAAGTTCACTTAACCAGGTTGCACTTACTGTTAAACCACTCCCGGTAAAAAGCACAATAACCCTTATCGGTGAGGAAAAATTCTGCAATGATAAAAGCGCCAACCTGAGTGTCCCCTTCGATAACAACTATACTTACACCTGGAAGAAAGGTGATGTAAGCCTGGGTTCAAATTCAAACAGCATTACAGTTAATGAATCCGGAGATTATACTGCAGAAATTTCACTGTCGGGCTGCACACTTACCACCCCATCAAGAAGAATTGATGTGGTGCAGAAACCAGTAAAGCCTGTCATTGATTACGGAACATACAGTAAAGGCGAATGCCTTAAGGAAGATCCGATTGTACTATCTGTCGGCAACATCGTACCTGATATTACATACAAATGGTACAGGAATGGAGCACTTCTGAATACTTCGTCCTCCATTGAAACACGGGATGCGGGCAGATATTATGTTACAGCTGATAATGAAACATGCTCCGATTCTGCATCACTGACAATAGATCTTCCTCAAATCCTGCCAGAACCCCAGATCCATGTACAAGGACCACCAGTCTGGATGCTGTCAACAGTTTCAAATCCGAATTACTTATACCGGTGGTATTTCAACGGAACTACAATTACAGGCGCTGAAGGTTATTCCTATGTCGCAGGCCAGAAGCTTGGATTATACAGGGTTGCAATTTCAGATGATGGTATCTGCTATGCTTTCAGTGATACCATGAGAATACCAAAGGGTATAACAGGTATTGAAGATGCAGATCCGTTCAGTGAAGTAAAAATATACCCGAACCCGACAAGCGGATTATTCACTATTGAGATGAATAACAGCATCTTCGGGGAACTTGTAATTGATATCTTTTCCCAGAAAGGCAGCAAGGTCCTGAAAATAAAGTTCGACAAGACCACTGAGCACTTCTCAACCCGGATTGACCTCAGCGGACAAAGCAAGGGTATGTACCTTGTTAACCTGTCACTTGATAAGTACAGAGCAGTGAGGAAGGTGTTGGTAGAGTGAAGGGCGCAAGGCCCAAGACGCAGGACACAAGGCCAAAAGCCCCCCATATGGGGGGTTGGGGGATTAAACCAGGACAGTGTAGAAAGTGTTGAACAGGGAATTTAAAAAACGCAAGAAAAATTCAACCGGCAGATTGACAAAAGTATTGAAAGTGTTGGTTTATATGTAATTTCGTTGTATATTAATGGGCAATTCTTAAGCACCAGATTCATAATTGAAAAATAGACTTAAAATGAAACGAATATTTAGTGTGATTCTGTTTTCAAATCTGATTATGCTGCCTTTGCTTCAGGCAGCAGATTTTTCAGATAAGGAAAAAGCAATCATCTACACAAATGCAGTTAAGGTGCTTGACTCTTACCAGGGTGTAATAAACCAGATGGGAAATTTTGTAGTTAACGACATTGAAAAAGCAAAAAGCAGCTCCGAAGCTTTCCTCGAACTGTTCGTAAACAGGCAGGTCCTTTTATTCAACGACCTTGATCCTTCACACCGTCTGAGTGAATTTTATGAAGCAGAAACATACGCCTCAAACGTTCTCCTGTGGTATCCCGACGGACTTACAATAACACTCGACCTGCCCCATGCCCGCGTAAGTGATATAATGAAACATGAGGAAACTGTCTTCTCGCTCGACATAATGGTCAAAAAAACAATGAATGGCAATTACCTCAATGAGACTATGAATAAAAACACTGAGGAACTGACATTCAGGATAGCCTTCGGAACTGATACAAAATCACCTGCAAATTTCAGGATCGTTGGTATCAGAAACGCAGCCTCCAACAAGGTAATCGATTATTCCAAGGCTCTTAAAGAGGTTAACAGTGAGGATTTTAACACAGAAGACCTCGCAAAAATTGAGGCAGAAGTAAAAGGCCGGCTCAGGGATTATGCCAACTTCCTTTCACTGCTTGGCGATCCGCAGGAAACAGCCGACGACAAGGAATTCTACAAGACAAGCTTTACAGGTTTATTCAGCAGCACTGACACAAAACTTTTCAATGACCTTGCGCCAAATCCTGCAGTGAAGCTTATTTCAGTTTCTGAATACCTTACGAATTATGTTACCGACTATCCTAATGGCATCAGAAACCTCTCAATAACAGCCGATTCCGCAAAAATTGGCAATGTGATGAAAAATGAGGACGGATCGTTCTATACCTATGTTGATGTTATGAAGTTTTTCTCAGGAAGCCTGAAAGGAAAAGAGGTTTACCGCGAAAACTTTCCCCTGATCTTCAAGGTCTCATTCAATGCTGCCGGAAAAACATTTTCTGACTTTAAATTCAACAGCATCGATGTTGCCTCACAGAATTTCTATGAAGGTTCATCAGGAACAGCAACAGACCAGAAACCTGAACTTGTAATCAAACCTGTAACAAGAAAAGGCATTAGCATAATGGCCTGGGGATCAGCAGGGATCACTCCTGTAATTTCTGAAGACATAAATTCGACTTCTTCTGCTGTTACACCATATACCTGGGATGTTACATCAGGCTACGGCATTTCCCTGGGGGTAAGCGGCCTGTACTATTTAACTGATAATTTAGCTGTTAAAGCAGGCTTCGAATTCAACACAGCCTCCTCAGGTTATGCCCTGAAAGATTCACTCAGGCATACACAATTATCCACCGATGTAAACGGAGATGCATTCTACAAAATAGTGGATGCAGATATAGACTCGACTGTTAACATGAGCTTCCTTACTATCCCTGTCGGTGTTGTTTTCACAAGCGGCAAACCCGGTAAATTAGGATTCTACGGTGAGGCCGGAATGAAATTCTCCATCCCGCTCAGCGCTTCCTATAAAACAACCGGAGCATATGAAACAATGGGCTATTATCCTGCTCTCCCGATTAGTAACAAGATCGTTACTGCCTCCGAAATAGGATGGTTTTTCAATAATCCCGATATAAATAAAACCGGAACTGTTGACCTCAGAGGAATTAACATGGCACTCTACGGGTCAGCCGGAGTAAACATACCTTTCGGTTATTATTCAAATGTCATGATCGGGCCGGAAATTTCAATAGGCTTTTCAGATCTCATGAATCACATAAACACCTACCGCGATATTTTTGATAACGCCTATGAACACAAACCCACAAAAGTGAAATATTTCGGATTAAGAATTAGTTTTGCATATAAATTGTAGTACAAGAGGTAAAACCTGAAATATGCCAAGAAGAATTTTAACTGCACTTATCCTCATAATCAGCATGAACCTGGCGGCCCAGACAAAGACAGCCGTTTCAAGCAAGGAGGCTAAAATTGTTGATGAAATTAACCTGAGTGAAGCCGATATTGAGGTCTTCAAGGAACAGACAAAACAAAAGGTTGATGAATTTCAACAGTACATTATTACTCTCGGAAGCAAGGACCAGCCGGCTGAAAAGCGCGACATGGCTGAAAAAGAAGCAATAAAACTCTTCTATAAGGGAGCTACAATGGAAATCTCCGTTCTTATGGCTGACGGATCATCCCAGAAGGTGGCACGACCAATGGAAAAATACCTTGCAAGGCTTAAATCACTGCCATATACAAAGGTTGTGATCAAATTCTATGATATCGCATATATCCGGGAATTCACTAAAGGCCCGGACGGAAAATACTATTCCACAGCAACAATAATACAGGAGTTCACCGGATTCAATGAAGACAATATAGTCTATACTGACGTTACAAAAAAGGATATTGAGATTATTATAGACCTTGTTGAGGATAAGTTCTTCAATGAGAAAAGATGGAAGATTTTCCTTGGCGACATCAAGGCTTCAGAGACAAAAACAACAACCTGATTGTCATGAGTTACAATGCCGGATTCCGGTTTTCAGCCTCAGTGGCTGCAGTTGCTCTATTCCTTCTGATTCAGCAGAATACAGCATTCTGCCAGGAACTTGTTGTGCATTCAAACCAGAATGAAAAGATATTCCTGGCCAGGACAAAACAGTTTAACGAGTTCCTCGACAGGTTCAATTACAAAACCGACTTCAGGGGCGAACCTGCCGATTCTGCATTCAGGGCTAAGATACCAAGGGAGAACATGGTGAATTCCCTGTTCGACCTGAAGGATAAACGGCTTGATAAGTCTTCAGAAAAATATTCCCAGGCCTATTCCGACCTTAAGAAAAGTTTCGTTTCGGATGTAGTAAGTAAAAATATTCAGGTACCAAGGTATTCCGGAAACATAATTGCTGAAGCACGCTCAAGAGTTACATTTAGGGGAAGTGCAAGGAACATAAGCATCTTTCTTGCCCAGGAAACTGTTCGTGAATCAAGGATAAAATGGGTCATCCTGGGTGTAAGCGGGGACCTGTTCAACTTCCTGAAAACAGATACTGCCTTTATCAGGTTCATACCACCTTCAAGCAATGAAACCGACTTCATGAATCTTAAAAGAGCCCTTGAGGATGTTAACTACCTGCAATATTATGCTTCTAAGGATTACCTTCCCGATAACCTGACTTTGTTCTTTTACCTGTTAAATACAGGCGTTCTGAAATATGAATACGCCGAGGAAGTAAACTATCATATCCTTGATATTCCGGGCTGGTGCATCAAGATAAAGGAATTCAACAGAAATGAGCTCAACTCAGGCTGGCTCATTACAGACCTTTCACAGAACAGTCTTGACAGGCTGACCTATATCAGGTCACTTGAATGATACAACTGCCTCCACAGGCCAGTGATCTGATATAAATACACCATTATTCTTTATGCTGAAGGTTTTATGTGCATAAACTGCTGTCCCTTCAGGTACAAATAAAAAATCAATCCTGCTTTCTCCGGGCCTGTCAGAGAATCCATTATATGTAAATGCCGGACCTTCCGGTACTGTCTCTGAAAGAAGATAGGAGTCAGTAATGGCAGTCATGTCCTCTGCTTTTGCTGTTATCACAGCATAACCAGGAGCCTCGGCAGTCATGTTGAAATCACCTGTAACAATGAATGCCTTATCACCTGAAATTTCAAGTACCTTTTCATGCAGTATCCCTGCACTCATCAGCCTTGCCGAGTCGGAATCATGAGCAAAATGTGTATTGAAAAAATAAAATTCCCTGCCGGAATTTAGATCTTTCAGCCTTGCCCAGGTCACAATCCTCGGCAGTGATGCGCCCCAGCCTTTTGAGCCCGCTGTCTGTGGTGTTGCAGATAACCAGAAAGTACTGCTTTCAATAAGTTCAAACCTGTCTTTTCTGTAAAAAACAGGATTCATCTCTCCCCCCTTCATGCCGTCATCCCGGCCTACACCCTGTGACCCATATTCAGTAAGTGCTGAATCCAGCACTTCATACTGGTGCCACAGAACCTCCTGCATGCCAATCAGGTCAGCCTGCTCACTCCCGAAAAAATCAACGACTGTCTTTATCCTGTTAGGCCATGCATTAATGCTGTCGCGTGGATTATCATAACGCAGGTTAAGTGTTACTGCCTTTATTTTCTGATTCGTATCATCTGTTTTACAGGCAGTTAGAATAAGGATTAAAGCAAATAAAATTCCGGGAAGTCTTTTCATTTATTTAATTTTCACCAAAGATATCCATTCCCTCCAATAAATCATCCCAGCTGCAGTCAGATCATCAGACTGAGATCAGCACTATGCACCAATAATTTATATATTTGTACCACTGATCCAAAAAGGACTGTTAATTATTTAACAGCCTGATTATCAGTGAATAATTTAGTTATTGCTGTTACATGACAGATATTATCAGGCTTCTTCCCGACTCAGTTGCAAACCAGATTGCAGCAGGTGAGGTCATTCAGCGACCTGCCTCAGTTGTAAAAGAGCTTGTTGAAAACTCTGTAGATGCCGGTGGCAGGAACATCAGGGTAATAATAAGGGACTCCGGAAGGACTCTGGTCCAGGTAATCGATGACGGAACAGGAATGTCGGAAACCGATGCCAGGCTCTCATTTGAACGTCATGCTACATCAAAGATAACTGCAGCTCAGGACCTTTTTTCGATAAGAACCAAAGGCTTCAGGGGTGAAGCACTGGCTTCCATTGCAGCAGTGGCCATGGTGGAACTCAAAACACGGAAAAATGAAAACGACACAGGTACTCTTATAATTATTAACGGATCCAGGGTCGAAACACAGGAACCATGCAGCTGCCCGGTGGGATCAAGCTTTGCAGTGAAAAACCTGTTCTATAACATACCTGCAAGAAGAAAATTCCTCAAATCGGATAATACCGAAATGAGACACATTGTTAATGAGTTCCAGAAAATAGTACTGGCTCACCCTGATATAAGGTTCTCACTTTATCATAATGACAATGAGGTATATAATCTTCCTGATACTAACCTCAGGCAGAGAATTGTCAATGTATTTGGCAAACAGATCAACCAGGAACTGATATCAATCGACACCGATACAACACTTATTAAGATTGCAGGATTCATCGGCAAGCCCGAAAATGCAAGAAGAACATTTGGAGAACAGTTCTTCTTCATAAATAACCGCTTCATGAAACATCCGTATTTTCACAAGGCTGTTGCTGAAGCATACCAGAACATACTGCCGGCAGAGGCTATCCCCTCATATTTTATTTTCATGGAAACCGACCCGGCCTCAATCGATGTCAATATACATCCGACAAAGACAGAAATAAAATTCGAGGACGAGAGGTCAATATGGCAGATACTTATGGCCTCGGTACGTGAAGCCCTGGGAAGATTCAATATTATACCCTCAATTGATTTTGAAAACGAGGCTCTTGTTGATATCCCGGTAATGTCAAAAACGTCCGGCATACCCGGGATGCCATCAATAAAGATCAACCCTGCATTCAATCCCTTCGACGGCGATGTGCCTGAGAACAACAGGAATCAGTACTTTGAGCGCTTCGAAAAAGAAAATACTGCCGGTTGGGAACAACTGTATGCCTCTGTTGAAAAGCAGGAAGTTCTGCCCGTCAACAATGAAAAGATTAAGGAAAGTGCAAGGAAATTCCTGCACGTAAAGGGTAAATACATAGTCTGCCCGGTTATTTCAGGGCTTATGGTAATTGACCAGAAAAGAGCTCATGAAAGGATACTTTTTGAGCGGTTTATTGAAATACTTGGAAGTGACAGGTCTGTCAGCCAGTCAGAGCTTTTTCCGGTTATAAGGGCAATCAATCCTGCCGACCTGCTTATTATAAGGGAAATAGAGAAAGAGCTTAATATAATAGGTTTCAGGTTCGGCTTTCCTGATGAAAAGAGCATTGAAATTAAGGGAAGACCCTCAGGAACAGAGGATTCCGATCCAGGCGAGCTACTTGAAATTCTGGTTGAAGATTATAAGAACTCCCTTTCTGATCCTTCCACCGGGGCCAGGGAAAAGATCGCATCTGCGATGGCTTCGGCAGCGGCAATACCTTATGGAAAATCTCTTTCACAGGATGAAATGGAGAATCTCTTTGATCTGCTCTTTGCCTGCAGGGCTCCGAATTATTCACCGAAAGGCAGGGCTGTCATTTCAATACTGACGCTGGAGGAAATAGATAAAAGATTTAAATAGATTTGCACTGATAAAACAAATTAATTGATGAACAGTTTTGGAAGAGGCTTTTTCGGATTACCCCCGGTAGTAAAGAATATAATTCTTTTAAATGTTATTATGTGGCTGGCAGACCTGACTGCCCGAAGCGTTTTCGGGATAGAGCTGTCAATGATCCTTGGCCTCTACTTTCCCAAATCGGAGAATTTCATGCCTCTTCAGATTGTCACCCACATGTTCATGCATGGAAGCTTCTGGCACCTTTTCTTCAATATGTACGCTCTTTTCATGTTTGGTCAGGTTCTGGAACAGGTCTGGGGCCCGAAAAGGTTCTTTATATATTACATGGTAAGCGGACTGGGTGCAGCTTTCGTTCACGAGACAGTAATACTTTTACAGTATGAAAAGCTCATGAATGTAATATCGCCCGATCAGCTGAACCTTGTCCTTAATGAAGGAGTGGAATATTTCAGGAACGGAAAGGTATTTACCGATGAAACAATGCAGGGCCTTCAGCTTCTCCTGAACACTCCCACTGTGGGCGCTTCAGGAGCTGTATTCGGCATCCTGCTTGCATTTGGCGTCCTGTTTCCGAATACCCAGCTCATGCTCCTTTTCCCCCCGATACCAATAAGGGCTAAATATTTTGTCCTCGCTTATGGTGCAATTGAACTTTACATGGCTGTAACACAGCCTGGCAGTAATATTGCACATGCAGCACACCTGGGGGGAATGCTCTTCGGATACATATTAATAAGGTACTGGAGAAAAACAACTAATACACTGTACTGATGGGACTCTGGGACGATATAAAGAAATCCTTCAGCCAGGGCAACAGCCTTATCAAGCTGATCTATATTAATATAGCTGTCTTTATTTTAGTTGCGCTGACTGCAATAACGGGTTTCCTGCTGACAAATCCGCTGATTGCCGAAAAAACTATTGACCTTCTGGCTGTTCCTTCCTCCCTGGGCAGCCTGCTCATAAAACCATGGACGCTTATCACTTACATGTTCCTTCATAAGGATGTCTGGCATATTCTCTTTAACATGCTGTGGCTTTACTGGTTCGGCACAATCTTTCTACAGTATCTCGATCAGAAGAAACTCGTTTCGGTTTACCTCCTGGGAGGTATCAGCGGGGCAGTTCTTTATATACTATCTTTCAATATATTCCCGGCCTTCAGGGATCTTGTAGGCGAATCCGTTGCTATAGGAGCCTCGGCATCGGTAATGGCTGTTGTTATTGCAATTGCTGCATACGTTCCCGACTATACTGTTTCCCTCTTTCTTTTCGGCAGGATTAAGATCAAATATATGGCCCTTGCAATTTTCGTGCTTACCTCGTTCATGGATTTCTCAGTGAATTCAGGGGGGAAACTTGCTCATATAGGCGGGGCTCTGTTCGGTTACCTGTATACGCTTAATCTAAGGCAGGGAAAGGACCTGGGGAAAGGCATAAACAGGATCATTGATTCTGTTGTCACTTTCCTTAAGCCCGGCAAAAAAATGAAGGTCACTTATAAAAAACCGGCTGATGATTATGAATACAATAAGGTTAAAGCGGAACAGCAGACTAAAATCAATGCCATCCTCGATAAAATTTCAAAAGCCGGGTACGACAGCCTCACAAAAGAGGAAAAAGATACTCTGTTCAGGGAAAGCCAGAAACGCAATTAACATACTTTTTAGGGTGGTTTAAGTAAGCATTCTGCCCTCTCATCAAAATGTGACAACTCTCAACTTTTATTTGGTCAATTAGAGGTAATTTAGTGTTGCAAAAGGTTAAGCTTTGAAAAGAGTCTTCTACTGGATACTACTATCATTAAATGGTATACTGGCCTTAACCCTCCTTATATCATACCTGGCCGTACATATAAGTCCCGGTGATTTTGTGCTTCCTGCATATTTCGGACTTGCCTATCCCTACCTCCTGCTGCTTAATATTATAATTGCAATCATCTGGGCAATGCTTCTGAGGTTTGAAGCCCTCATCTCAGTGGCGGTTATTGTATTGGGGATCACGCATTTTTCGAATTATATCAAGCTCTCAAAACCCTCAGGCACAAAAGAAGGTTCATTCAAGGTGCTAAGCTATAATATCCGCCTTTTCAACTATTATGAAGGAAGCAGGGGAAAAGGTTCTGAAAAGAAAATACTTGAATATATAAGGTCGCAGGATGCCGACATAATATGCCTGCAGGAATATTTCTCACCCGGAAATCCCGATGAGCTTGAACGCACAATCAGGTCAGCCCTTGGTGGTAAATATACTTCTCATATAAAGCTTATTAAAAGCAGAAAGAACAGAGCTTATGGAATAGCTACATTCAGCCGCTTCCCCATAATTAAGAGGGGTGAAATTATACATCCCGGATCATCGAGTCTGAGCATTTATACCGATATACTAGTATGAAAAGATACCTTCAGGTTTTACAATAACCACCTCGAATCATTCAGGCTCAAGAAGATGGAGCGGTCACTGCTTGAGGAGATGACAGCTGATGACAAGGAGACTATTGATGAAGTGAAAACACTTTCAGTAAGCCTCAAAAAGGGCTTTGTCAAACGCTCTCTTCAGG